>NZ_CP006368.1:300000-488888 GCF_001442755.1 Aureimonas sp. AU20
GGCGGTGCGGCGCGACGAGGTGGTGGACGCCTTTCGCCTGTCGCTCCAGGCCGAGATCGCGCTGGTCGCCCGGCATCTCGGCGGCCCCGCGCGCCTCGGCCGCATCAGCTGGGGCGGCGGCACGCCGTCCGTCCTCGGCCTCGACGGTCTTGCCGCCGTGCTGGGCGAACTCGCCCGGCATTTCGAGATCGAGCCGGACGGCGAACATGCGATCGAACTCGACCCGCGCGCCGTGGACCCCGGCTTCGCCGTGGGTCTGGCGGGCCTCGGCGTCACCCGCGCCAGCCTCGGCGTGCAGGACCTCGACCCGCGCGTGCAAAAGGCGATCGGCCGCATCCAGCCGCCGGCCCAGGTGGAACGGGCCGCCGAGGCGCTGCGCGCGGCCGGCATTTCGCGCCTCAATTTCGATCTGGTCTACGGCCTGCCGCACCAGAGCGAGGTGAGCCTCGGCGAGACGCTGGCCATGGTTCTCGCCATGGCGCCCAGCCGCGTCGCCTTCTATGGCTACGCCCATCTGCCGGCTCGCCGCGCCAACCAGCGCCTGATCGACGGGGCGGCGTTGCCAGGGGGCGAGGAGCGGCTGCGCCAAGCCGAGTTCATCGCCCGGTCGCTGGAGGCCGCCGGGTTCGAGCGCGTCGGCATCGATCATTTCGCGCGCGCCGACGACCCGCTGGCTGAGGCCGCACGCGAGAACCGGCTTCACCGCAACTTCCAGGGCTATACCGACGACCCGCATCCGCTGCTTCTCGGCTTCGGTCCCTCGTCCATCTCCCGCCTGCCCGGCGGCTTCGCGCAGAACGAGAGCGATGTCGGGCGCTGGCGCACAAGCATCGCCGCCGGCGCGCTGGCGACGCGGCGCGGCCATGCCGAGGGCGGCGACGACCGCGAGCGCGCCGGCATCATCGAGCGCCTCATGTGCGCCTTCACCGTCGATCTCGGCGAAACGGCAGGGCGCTTCGGGGACGAACTCGCCCTTCTGCGCCCGCTCGCCGCCGAGGGGCTGGTGGTGCTGGAGCGCGGCCGCGTCACCATGACCCCCGCCGGCAGGCCCTTCGTGCGCCTCGTCGCTGCCGTGTTCGATCGTTTTCGCACGGAGGGCGAAACGGCGTTCAGCGGGTCGGTCTGAACGCCGTCCTGTCGGCACATGCTCTAGTCAGCAGAGCTTGCGGATCAGTCCATAGGCGATCTCGCCATTCTCGCCCGGCACGACGCTGGCCTCCACCGTATTTCGGTCGATGCTGGCATTGATGATGTCCCACATTTCCTCGTCGGAGCGCAGGAGGAGTTCCCAATTCATGAAGACTTCCATGAACCCGTCGTCCTTGGTGCGGTCCGAAAAATTGGCGAAGAGGAAGCGGCCGCCGGGCTTCAGCATGGCCATGCACCGGCGCGTCAGCTTCACCGCCACCGCGCGGGGCAGGTAGTCATAGAGGCCGGCGGCATAGACGAAGTCGAACGTGCCGAGCCCATAGGCCCCGCGCAGGAGGCCCGCCACCGACCCCTCGACAGGCTCGACAGAGGTGCCGGCATAGTCGGCGGCGATGCCGGCGAGGCTTTCCGGGTCCTGGTCCAGCGCCACCCAACGCCCGATCCGGCCCGACTGGAAGGCGGTCGAAAGCGCGGCCTCGCGCAGATGGCCGGCGGCGATGGTCAGGATCTCCGTCTCCCCGGCCTGCTCGGCCGCGAGCGTGTCGACATGGGCGGCCAGAAGGTCCCGGCGCTCGCGAACGGCGGCGGAAGACGCCGAACGGCGCGTGCATTCGAAGATGGCCGCGCCGGTCGTGCTGGCTTTGGCGATGGCCGCGTCCTGGCTGGCATGGCCGTAGATGAAGTCCAGAAGCTGCGCGTCGCCGGAATAGCCGCGCGGCTTTCGGAAGGACCAGTCCGTGAAGGGATCGAGCCGGAGAAGGTCGGTCAGCGGATGCGCCTGGGCGATCGGCACGATCTTCCGCCAGACGGCGTCGGGATAGGCGCGGCGCAGCGAGTGCAGCTCCAGCGAGAGCCAGTTCAGCACCTGCGACCAAGGCTGCTCCTCGCCGATCTTTCCCAGCGCGATCGAGAAGGTGAGGCGAAGCTGGTCGCGCGCCCGCAGGACCCACCGCTCATCGGTGGGCATGTCGAACCCGCCGTGATGGTCGCGCAGCTGCGCCGGTGTCACGAGGCTTTGATTGTCGAGGATAACGGAGGACGAACTCACGGGAGGCTCCAGCGGTTAACACTTCGCTAACCTTAGCGTGCCCCCTTGTCAGATTTTACCTGACATTCACCCGTTTGGGTGATTTTTTAAGGAATGGTTAACTACTCGGCACGAACGTGCGGAGTGGATGCTTGCGGACGCCTTGCGGCTGCTTGCCGAGAGACGCGCCTTGCTTCGATCGTTCTTACGTTACGGCAAGTGTTGTTTGGCGCACGACTAGTCGCTGGGCGATTGCAACTCTTCGAAGCGATCCGAGGTGGGAGCGAACACATCGAGCCGATGGATTTTGAGCGCCTGGTTCCAGGTCGTGCCGTCCGACCTTTGAGCGGAAGTTGTCGGCGGCCTTCCGAGGGCGCTGCGGCAACAGCGCCATCACAGCATCCTCGAAGCTTGGCCTCCACCATGCGTGGTGCAGGGAAACCTGGCTCGTCATCGCAGGAGAGAGCCCCCGCTTACGAAGCGCGCGAGCGCCCCGTCGTCTGCTTCGGGCCCAGCCGGCTGCAGTCCGGCGAAAAAACCGCGGTTCGCACTCGTCAGCCCGACTTGCGTTCTCGCGCCCGCCGTCTAGGCTCGCCGGCATGGATCGAAGACGGGCACTGCAAGTCCTGGGCCTCGGAGCCCTCGCCGCCTTTGTCGGGTTGGGCACGAGGAGCGCCATGGCTGGAAATCGCTATTACACGGGTCCCGTCAGCGATCATTTCGACGGGACGCGCTTCTTCAACCCCGGCGGCATTGCGCCCCGGCCGTTCGCCGACGTCTTGCGCTGGCAGTTCGGCCGGGATCGCGCCCGCTGGCCGAAGGCGGTCCAGAGCCCGTTTCCACAGGCTGTGCCGAAGGCGCGGGTGGAGGATCTGCGGGTCACCATGGTCGGTCACGCGACGCTGCTCGTACAGGTCGCCGGGCTCAACATCCTGACCGATCCCGTCTGGTCCGAGCGCGTTTCGCCCATTTCCTTCATCGGCCCCAAGCGTGTGCTCCCGCCCGGCATCGCCTTCGAGGCCCTGCCGAAGATCGATCTCGTTCTTCTCAGCCACAATCATTACGACCATCTCGACACCGCGACGCTCAAGCGCTTGAAAGCCGCGCATGATCCGCTGGTCGTCACGCCGCTCGGCAACGACCGCATCGTGCTGGACGCCGTGCCGGGCATGCGCATCCGCACCGGCGATTGGGGCGACCGGATCGAGACTCCCGGCGCCGTGGTACATGTCGAGCCCGCGCATCACTGGTCAGCGCGCGGCACGCGCGACCGGCGCATGGCCCTTTGGGCGAGTTTCGTGGTGGAGACCGAGGTGGGCCGGATCTACCATGTCGGCGACACCGGCTTTCATCGCGGCATCAACTACCGCGCCGCCGCCGAGAAGCATGGCGGCTTCCGCCTCGCCATCCTGCCGATCGGCGCCTACAAGCCGCGCTGGTTCATGGAGGGCCAGCACCAGGACCCGAACGAGGCCGTCGAGGGCATGACGCTTGCAAAGGCCGAGTTCGCCGCCGGCCATCACTGGTCGACCTTCCAACTTACCGACGAGCCGATCGACGAGCCGGGCCAAGTTCTGGCCACGGCCCTGAAGGCGAAGGGGATCGGGGCCGGTCGTTTCCGCCCCATGGTGGCGGGCGAGGTGTGGGACGTTCCCACCCGCCGCCCGACCTAAGCAAAGCCGCCTAGTTCTTGAACTCGACCACCGTTTGCAGCGGCAGGACGAGGCGCGAAAGGGCCTGTGCGTCCCAGTTGGTCAGGCGCACGCAGCCGTGGCTGGCGGTCTTGTCGATCTGCGAGGGCTCGGGCGTGCCGTGAATGCCGTAGGTCGGCTTCGACAGGTCGATCCAGACGATGCCGACCGGGCCGTTGGGGCCGGCGGGAAGCGTCAGCTTCTTGCGGTTCTTGCCCTGCTGGAAGTTCTTGGCGGGATTGTATTCGTAGGTCGGCTCGCGCGCGCTGCCCTTCACCTTCATCGTGCCGCTCGGCGAGGGCGTGTCCTCGGAGCCGATCGTGGCGGGGTCCACCAGCACGATGCCGCCCTCCTTGTCGTACGCGATGAGTTCTCCCTTCGACTTGTCCACGACGATGCGCGCGACCTTGGTCTCCGGGTCGGCGCCGGGGTCGGTGACGAGGAGCTTGGCGCCGACGCTTGTGAAGTCCGCGCCGGGATTGAGATCGCGGAGCAGCTTCTCGTCCATGTGGAAGCGTTCTGCCAGCATCTCGGCCGCGTCGCGATAGCCCAGCCAGTCGAGCTTGGCCATTTCGGCATAGTCGCTCGGCATGTCCTTGACGTAGCGCCCGTCCACGTCCTCCCGCGTCAACTCGTAGGTCTTGACGGCGGGTGCCCCGTCCTTCGACAGCGCTTTCCAAAGCGCCTCGTCCACCTGCCCGTTCCCCTTCAGGTCGTTCATGTCCTCATAGGCGCGGATGGCCTTGTCGGTGTTGCCGCCGGCCCGGCCGTCGATCACGCCGGGCGAGGCATGGGCGCGGTCGAGCAGAACCTGGAGGCGGATCAAGAACGGGTCGGGCCGGTCCTTCGGATCGGTGCTCTCCGTTTTTGCGTTTCCGGCAGGCTGCGCGCTCGCGTCCGGCTTGGCCTCCGTTTTTTCAGGTTCGGCGGGCTGAGCTTCCGCCTGTTTCATCGCCTCTTGCCGCCCCTGCCAGTCGGACAGGACGGCCGCGTTCACGGCGCCTTCCGAGAGGTCGGGTGGAGCCAGAGGAGCGGCGAAGGCCGCTGCGCTGGACGCCAGGAAAAAAGCCGTCAAGACCGACAAGGACGTCCGCATCGCATTCCCTCCGCAACTGATCGCAGAGGCAACGTGCGAGCGCCCCGCCGGGTCCCTTAAGAACCGACGGGGCGCAGAGAAATTCCGGGTTATCCCCTGTTGCGGAAAGCCGGCCCGCTCAGGCGGCACTCTTGGCGAAATGCTTGTCGACATAGGACTGGATGCGCTCGCGCATGAAGCGCCCCGAGGCGTCGGCACGCTCCTCCCAGCCGAAGACGCAAGCCGTCACGATTCCGTCGAAACCGACGCCGGCGAGCGAGCCGAAGAACAGGTCCCAGTCGATCTCGCCCTGGCCGATGTCCATGTGCTGGTGGATCGTCACCTTGGCGCCCGGCGGGTTGACGATGTAGCGCAGGCCCGACGATGCCTTGTGGTTGTAGGTGTCGGCGACGTGGACATGGGCGATGAGATCGCCGGCCTCGCGGATCATCCGCGCCATGTCGTCGCCGAAGTAGAACGTGTGCGGCGCGCAGTAGAGGAACTTGACGTTCTTCGAGCCGATCGTCTTCAGCATGTCGATGGCGGGGTGCAGCGTCTCGCACCAGTCCTCGGGGTGCGGCTCCATGTTGAGCTGCACGCCCTCCCGCTCGAAGACCGGGACCAGTTCTTCCATCGAGCGCCACCATGCGGCCTCGGAATGCTCGTGGCTGAAATGGCCGCCGCAGCAATTGGAGCGGTGCGAGCGATCCGGCGATGGGCCGCGCCCGAACTCCGAATTCATGGTGTCGCAGCCCATCTCCACCGTGGCGCGGATGGCCTCCTTCCAATAGCCCACCGCCGCCTGCCGCTCGTCCTCGTGCGGGCTCGCCCAGCGATACATGGGCAAGACCGAGGCGAGCTTCACGCCGTGGTCCGACAGTGCCTTTTTGAACTCCGCCACCCGCTCCTGGTGGGCGCGCGGGCGCACCCACCAGGGCAGGAAGTCTTCGCGGGGGCTGAGTTCGATATGGTCGTAGCCGAGCTCGGCCGTCTTGCGGCAGAGCTCGGGCAGCGACAGGTGCCGATGCATGTAAGGGTCGAGCGCGATCTTCATCGGTTCTGCCTCTCAGCTTGCGGTCAATTGATCGCGCGCTGGAAGGCGCGGTTCGTCTCGTATTTCGCGCGTGCGGGGCCGATCTCGGCGCGCGTCGAGACCTCCGGCACCGCCACGTCCCACCAATGCCCGCCGGCCTCGGTCGTGATCAGCGGATGCGTGTCGATGAGGATGACCGTGGAGCGATCGTTGCCGCGCGTGCGCTCCAGGGCCGCTTCCAGCTCGGCGATCGAGCCCGCCTTCTCGGCCACGGCGCCCATGGCCCGCGCATGGGCGACGAAGTCGATCTCGGGCACCACCTCCTGCCGGCAGTCCTCCAGCAGATTGTTGAAGTTGGCGCCGCCGCATTCCATCTGCAGCCGGTTGATGCAGCCATAGCCCCGGTTGTCGAGAAGGACGACCGTGATCTTCTGGCCGAGCATGACCGAGGTCGCGAGCTCGGAATTCAGCATCATGTAGGACCCGTCGCCGACCATGACGATCACGTCCTTGTCGGGCCGCGCCATCTTGGTGCCGAGCCCGCCGGCGATCTCGTAGCCCATGCAAGAGAAGCCGTATTCCATGTGGTAGCCGCCCGGAGCGGTCGGCGCCCAGAGCTTTTCCAACTCGCCCGGCAGGCCGCCGGCGGCGCAGACCACGATCGTGTCCGCCGTGCCGCGCGCCCGCGCCACGGCGCCGATTACCTGCGCGTCGGAGGGAAGCTCGGCATTGGTCGCGGCCAGCGCCTTGCCCGCCCCCTCGAACCAGCGCACGCGCTCGTCATGGGCGCGTTGCGCTTGGGTCCCGTCGGCCTTCCAGTCGCCCAAGGCCTCGGAGAGAAGCTCGAGGCCGACCTTGGCGTCCGCCACCAGCGGCACGCCGCCGTGCTTCACCGCATCGTAGGGCGCGACGTTGAGCCCGACGATGGCGAGCTCTTCGGCGCGGAACAGCGCCCAGGAGCCGGTGGTGAAGTCCTGTAGCCGCGTGCCGACCGCCAGCACCAGATCGGCGTCCGCCGCCAGCGCGTTGGCCGCCGAGGTGCCGGTGACGCCGACCGCGCCGAGCGCCAGATCATGCGTCTCGTCGATCGCCGACTTGCCGGCCTGCGTCACCGCGACGGGCACGCCATGCGTCTCGGCAAAGCTCAGAAGCTCGCGCGTCGCCTCGGAATAAAGGACGCCGCCGCCAGCGATGATCATCGGCTTCTTCGCCGCGCGGATCAGCGACACGGCGTGCGTCAGCTCGTCCACGTCCGGCCGAGGCCGGCGGGTGTTCCAGACCTTCTCGGCAAACAGCGCGGCGGGAAAGTCGTAGGCCTCGGCCTGCACGTCCTGGCAGAGCGAGAGCGTGACGGGCCCGCAATCCACGGGATCGGTCAGCACCTGCATGGCGCGGCCGAGTGCGGGGATCAGCTGTTCGGGCCGCTGGATGCGGTCGAAATATTTCGACACGGGCCGGAAGCAGTCGGAGGCCGAGACCGTGCCGTCGCCGAAATCCTCGACCTGCTGCAGAACCGGGTCGGGCAGGCGGTTGGCGAAGACATCGCCGGGCAGGAACAGAACCGGCAGGCGGTTCACATGCGCGACGCCCGCCGCCGTGACGAGATTGAGCGCGCCGGGCCCGATCGAGGTCGTGCAGGCCATGAAGCGGCGGCGGAAGCTCGCCTTGGCAAAGGCGATGGCGGCATGCGCCATGCCCTGCTCGTTGTGCGCGCGATAGGTCGGGAACTCGTCCTTCACGCCATGCAGCGCCTCGCCCATGCCCGCCACGTTGCCATGGCCGAAGATCGCCCAGCAGCCGGCGAAGATAGGAAGCACCTCCCCGTCGATCACCGTCTTCTGCGCCATCATGAAGCGCACCAGCGCCTGCGCCACCGTCAGCCGGATCGTCTTTGACGTCATCGATATGTCTCCTCGGCCATGCCTGCTCTTCACCCCCGCTGCCTCAGCGGTAGAAGTCCGGCTTGGCGTCCGTGTTGATGGCAACGATCTGGCCCGTGCGCTTGGCCTCGACGCAGGCGTCCGAAGTGACGGCGGCGAAATAGCCGTCCCACGCGGTCGGTCCGGTCACCTCGCCCTGGAGCGTCGCCTGCACCCATTCCTGCAGCTCGAC
The DNA here is from genome assembly GCF_001442755.1 of Aureimonas sp. AU20. Taxonomy (NCBI): domain Bacteria; kingdom Pseudomonadati; phylum Pseudomonadota; class Alphaproteobacteria; order Hyphomicrobiales; family Aurantimonadaceae; genus Aureimonas; species Aureimonas sp. AU20. Next base: position 308,088 of record NZ_CP006368.1, read on the forward strand.
ATCGTAGGAGTCGATGAAGCGCAACTTCCAGTCCATCATGATGGACTGGCCGGCCATCTGGTTCTTGCGCATCGGCACGGTCGCGGGCTCGGGCAGGTTGGCCGTGCCGTCCTCGCCGACGATCTGGCACTGGATGTCGTAGCCGAACTGGCAGTTCACGAAGATCTCGGTGTCGATCACGACGCCGCACTTGGTCTTGAGAACGACGATGTAAGGATCGTCCAGCCCGTTCAGCGCATGGCGCGAGCGCTTGCCCTGGATGACCTGGGCCGAGACGTAGTCGTCGTCCACCAGCCAGCGCAACACGTCGATCTCGTGGATGAACGTGTCGGTGATGCCCATGTCGCCGACATAATGGGCGGGAACGGACGGGTTGCGATGGGCGCAGTGGAGCATCAGCGGATCGCCGATCTGGCCCGAGGTGACGACCTCCTTCAGGAGGCGATAGCCCGCGTCGTAGCGGCGCATGAAGCCGACCTGCACGAGGTGGCGGCCGCTGGCGATCTCCGCCTCGACGATGCGAAGACACGCCTCGGCCGTGGTCGCCAGCGGCTTCTCGCAGAAGACCGGCTTGCCGGCCTCGATCGCGGCCAGCACGAATTCCTCGTGGCTCGGCCCCCAAGAGGTGACGAGAACGGCGTCGACATCGGGCGAGTTGACGAGGTCCTGACCCGTGGCATGGACCTTGGCCGAGGGGCAGAGCCGTGCGGCGACCGCCTGGGCGTTCTCGGAATTGATGTCGTTGACCGCGACGACGCTGGAGCCCGCGAGCTTGCCGTTGAGGCGCGCGATATGCTCCTGCCCGATCGCGCCCGTGCCGATCACACCGATCTTCAAACTCATGGAAGGTCTTTCGTCTGTCTGGAAACTGTTGTGGATGGGTCGAGAACTAGTGACCGGCCGGGGCAGCGACGTCCACCCAGGCGCGCGTCTCGTGCGAGCGCGCCATGGCATGGACGGTCTCCTCGATGGCGAAGCCCGTCTCGAAGGACACGAGGCGCGCCGGTTGCCCGGCAATGGCGGCCAGCAGCTCGTGCGCTTCGATCACCTTCAGGTCGTTGAAGCCGAGCCCGTGGCCCGGGGCCGGCACGAAGGCGCCGTAGGGCGCATGAACGGGGCCGGTGAGGATCGTGCGGAAGCCCAGGGTCCGCTCGTCGCCCTCGCGGGTGAAGAGCTGGAACTCGTTCATGCGCTCCTGGTCGTAAGCGATCGTGCCCTGCGAGCCGAAAACCTGCACCGCGATCCGCCCCTTGCGGCCCCAGGCGGCGCGGTTGGCCACCAGCAGGCCTGAGGCGCCGTTGGCGAGGCGCAGGAGCGAGGTGGCGATCTCGTGCGTCTCCACCGGCCGCCCCTCGCGGGCGGCATACGGCTTGGCCTGATCGGTCATGACGCTCGCCACCGGCCCGGCGAGGCGCCAGAGCAGCGAGAGCGGATGCACGGCGAAATCGTCCAGCGCGCCATAGCCGGAGGCCGCCCCGTTCTTGAAGGCGAACGGCGCGTCCGGGTCGGCCATGAAGTCCTCGTCCATCTCGAGGCGCACATGGTTGACCGTGCCGATCACGCCGTCTTGGATCAAGGCTTCCATCTGCCGGATGGCGGGGTTCTGGATGTAGTTGTAGCCGAGCGCCGCGACGCGGCCGGACCGGCGCTGCGCCTCCAGCATGGCGCGTGCGTCCTCGCGGCTCGTCGCCATCGGCTTCTCGCACCAGACATGCTTGCCGGCCTCGAAGGCCGCACACGCCATCTCGGCATGGAACGGGTTGGGCGCGGCGATGGAGACGACGTCCACCTCCGGGTCCGCCACCAGAGCACGCCAGTCGCCGCTGGCCTTGGTGAAGCCGAACTCGGCGGCCTTGGCTTCGGCCAGCTCCGCGTTGGCGTCGGCGAGATGAACGAGGCGCGGGCGAAGCGCCTCGCCGAAGGTCGCGGCCACCGCGTTCCAGGCGAGCGCGTGGCATTTGCCCATGAAGCCGGTGCCGATGAGGCCGACGCCGATCGTTGTCTTCAAGCTCATGCCCGGCCCCGCTTGCGTTGGCGATACTGGTCCACCACCACGGCGGCGACGATGATGACGCCCTTCACGATCTCTTGGTAGTAGGCGTCGATGCGAAGGAAGGTGAAGCCCGAGGTCATGACGCCGAGGATGATGACGCCGATCACCGTGCCGGTGATGCGCCCGACGCCGCCGGCGAGCGACGTGCCGCCGATCACCGCTGCGGCGATGGCGTCGAGTTCGTAGGATACGCCCATTCCGGCCTGCCCGGAGACGGCGCGCGCCGAGGTGACGATGCCGGCCAGACCCGCCAGCGTGCCGGCGATGGCATAGACGGTGAGGAGGTGGCGGTTGACGTTGATGCCCGAGACGATGGCCGCCTGCCGGTTGGCGCCGATCGCATAGGTGAACTTGCCGTAGCGGGTGTAGCGCAGCGCGATGTGGAAGATCAGCGCGACCACGAGGAAGATCACTACCGGCATGGCGCCGGCGCCGATCGCGGAATAGCTGTCCGACAGCATGGAGACGGGCTGGCCACCGGTGTACCACTTGGCCGCGCCGCGCGCCGCCACCATCATGCCGAGCGTGGCGATGAAGGGCGGAATGCCGGTATAGGCGATCAGCGCGCCGTTCACGAGCCCGGCGCCGAGCCCGACGAGAAGACCGGCCACGATCGGAACGATCACCGGCAGGCCGGTCAGCGCAGGGTAGACGGCGCGGGCATAGTCGGGGTTCTGGGCAAGGCTTGCCGCGACCATGGCGGTGAAGGCCACGACCGAGCCGGAGGAGAGATCGACGCCCGAGGTGATGATGACCTGCGTCACGCCTACGGCGATGATGCCGATCACCGAGACCTGCAGGATCATGACCACGAGGCGCTGCGTGTTGCCGAGGAAGCTCTGGCCGATCAGCACCCAGCCCAAAGCCTCGAAGATCAGCGCGATGCCGATCAGCACGAGAAGGATCGAGACTTCGGTCGGCAGCTTGCGGCGTCGCCGCGTTGGCTTGTCCACCGCGGGAGCGGGCGGCACGCCGCCCTGCGTCGCTTCGTTGAGGGTCATCGGTTCTCTCCCGGTTGTCTTGGCGATGCGCGGGTTCCTCGGCTCTCCCGGCCGGGCGTCGCGCCGCCGCTGTTCCTGTGTCGCCCCCGTCAGGAGGAGGCGAGGTCCATGACGCGCTCCTGCGTCGCCTCGGCGCGGTCGAGAATGCCGGTCACGCGCCCGGCATGGACCACCATCACCCGGTCGCTCATGCCCAGCACCTCGGGCAGTTCCGACGAGATCATGAGAACGGCCAGCCCCTCGCCCGCGAGCTTGGAGACGAGGCGGTGGATCTCGGCCTTGGCGCCGACGTCGATGCCGCGCGTCGGCTCGTCCAGAATGAGGATCTTCGGCTTGGTCAGGAGCCAACGGCCGATCAGCACCTTCTGCTGGTTGCCGCCCGACAGGTTGCCGATCCGCTCGTCGAGATCGGGCGTCTTGACGCGCAGCGCCTTCGACATCTCCTCGCAGGTGCGATCCACCTCGCCCTGGCGCACGAAGCCACTGGCGGTGAAGCGATCCTGGATCACCGCCATCTGCATGTTCTCGGTGATCGAGAGCGGCAGGAAGCAGCCGGTGTCCTTGCGGTCCTCGGTCAGGAAGGCCATGCCATGGCGCATGGCGACGCCGGGATTGGCGACTTCCACCTTCTGGCCGAAGAGCTCGATCGTGCCCGAGGTCGCGGGCGTCACGCCGAACAGCGTCTCGGCGATGTTGGAGCGGCCCGAGCCGACGAGGCCGGCAAGCCCCAGGATCTCGCCCGCACGCAGGTCGAAGGACACGTCCTGAAAGACCCGCCCCAGCGAGAGATTGCGCACCGACAGAACAGTCTCGCCGATCTTGGCCTCTTCCTTCGGGAACATCTGCGTCAGCTCGCGGCCCACCATCATGCGGATGATGTCGTCGCGGGTGACGGTCTTGGCGTCCTCGGTGCCGATATATTTGCCGTCGCGGAAGATCGAGACCTCGTCGGCGATCTCGGCCAGCTCGTCCATCTTATGGGTGATGTAGACGATGCCCTTGCCCTGTTCGCGAAGCTGCCGGACGATGCGGAACAGGTGCTCCACCTCGCGATCGGTCAGCGCCGAGGTCGGCTCGTCCATGATGAGGACGTCCGACTGGTAGGACACGGCTTTCGCGATCTCCACCATCTGCCGGCTGGCGATCGAGAGCGTCTGCGTCTCGGCCTCGGGGTCGAGGTCGATCGAAAGGTCGGCGAACAGCTTCTCGGTGCGCCGGCGCAACTCGCCATGGTCCACGAAGCCGAAGCGGTTCAGCGGCTCGCGGCGAATCCAGATGTTCTCCGCCACCGTCATGAAGGGCATCAGGTTCAGTTCCTGATGGATCATGGCAATGCCGTTTTCCAGCGCGTCGAGCGGGCCCTTCAGCCGGATTTCCTGGCCACGCAGGCGCACCCCGCCGCCGTCCGGCGTGTAGATGCCGGCGATGATCTTCATGAGCGTCGACTTGCCCGCGCCGTTCTCGCCCATCAAGGCATGGACGGTGCCGCGCCGGACGCGAAACTGAACGTTGTCGAGCGCGACGACGCCGGGAAAGACCTTGCGGACCCCGTCCACCTCCAGAAGGTAGTCCGAGCCGGGAACCGCGCCGCTTTCGCGCACCGCGCGCATGGTCGTCGGACTGATCGTGTGAGCCGCCATCTCTCGGTGCCTCCCGCAAGGATCGTGGAAGCGACGGGCTTGGCCCCCCGCCGCATGCGTCGTCATTGGGCCTTGGCGTATTTTTCCATGGTCTGCGGCGTCACCAGTTCGAACGGCACCCAGATCTTGCGGTCGGTGGCCTCGCCCTTGGCGAGCGCTGCGGCCGCATCCACCGAGGCCGCGCCCTGCGCGGTGGCGTTCTGGAAGACGGTGACGTCGAGATCGCCCGCCTTCATCGCGGCGAGCCCGTCGGGCGTCGCGTCGATGCCGGCGACGACCACGGTTTTGGGATCGCGCCCAACCGCCTTTATCGCCTGGATCGCGCCGATCGCCATCTCGTCATTGTTGGCGATCACGGCATCGAACTCGGCCGAGGACGACAGCCAATTGGTCATGACGTTCTGGGCCTCGATCCGGTCCCAGCCGGCGGCCTGCCGATCGACGATCGAAATGCCCTTACAGTCTGGCGTCGCCAGCACATCCTCGATGTCCTGCGTGCGCACGATCGAGGAATGGTTGTTGAGCGGCCCCATCAGCACATAGGCCGCGCCCTTGCCGCCGAGCAGCCGGCAGACTTCCTGCGTCTGCATCGTGCCGGACTGCTTCTCGTCGGAGCCGACGAAGGCGGTTTTTTCCGGCAGGGTTTCCAGATCGGCCGGCGGGTGGACGGAGTAGACGATCGGTATCTTGGCCTCGGTCGCGAGCTTGGTCATGGCCGGCGTGCCGTCGCCGTCCACCGCCGTCACCACGATGGCGTCGACGCCGGCGGCGATGAAGTTGCGAACCTGATCGAGCTGGCGCTGCGGGTCGTTCTGCGCGTCCTCGACCTGGAGCGTGAGGCCGGACATCGCCTTGGCGCGGCCCTCCATGCCCTGGCGCAGGATGGTGAGAAACACCGAATCCGCCCGCGCCAGCGTGACGCCGATCGTCTCGGCCAGGGTGGGCACCGTTGTGGAGGCAAGAAGCGCCGCGACCAGTGCGGCACCGAGAAGCTTCGTCTTCATGGAACGTGTCCTGTCGCGGGTGGAGCAGAGGCCGGGGCGCCGCGTCGTGGCGGCACCCCGGCCGTTCGGGTCTGAACCCTTAAGGCCTCGGCCGTCAGGGGCGGGCCGTCAGTTCTTGGCGGCGTAGGTCGCCATGTTGGCGGGGGTGACGAGCTCGAAGGGCACGTCCACCACCTTCTCCACCTTCTCGCCCTTGATGAGCTTTTCCACCGTGTCGATCGCGCCGGCGCCCTGGCCGGCGGCGTTCTGGAAGACAGTGACCTTGAGGTCGCCCGCCTTCATGGCGGCGAGACCGTCCTGCGTGGCGTCGACGCCCGCGACGATCACGTCCTTCATGCCGGCAGCCTTCAGCGCCTGGATCGCGCCGATGGCCATCTCGTCGTTGTTGGACACGACGGCGGCAGGCTTCAGCCCGGCCGAGATCCAGTTGGTCATCAGGTCGGTCGCCTGGGTGCGCTGCCAGTTGGCGGTCTGCTTGTCGAGGATCTTGATGCCGGTGCAGGGCTCCTTGGCGATCACGTCCTCGACGTCCTGCGTGCGCTGGCGGGCGGCCTGGTTGGAGAGCTCGCCCATCATCACCACGATGTCGCCCTTGCCGCCCATGAGCTTGCAGACTTCCTGCATCTCCAGCGTGCCGGACTTCTTCTCGTCCGAACCGACGAAGGCGGTCTTGGCGGGAAGTTTCTCGACATCGGCCGGCTGGCGGTTGACGTAGACGAGCGGAATGCCGGCATCGTTGGCGAGCTTCGTCATCTGCGCCGTCGCGTCGGTGTCGACCGGGTTGACGATGATCCCGTCCACCTTCTGGGCAATGAAGTTCTGGATCTGGTTGAGCTGCTTGCCGATGTCGTTGGTGGCGTCCTCGACCTGGAGGGTCATGCCCTCCTTCTTCTTGGCCGCGTCCTGCATGCCGTTGCGCAGGACGGTCAGGAAGTTGTCGTCGAACAGGGCCATGGACACGCCGATATTGGCGGCCTGGGCCGAGGCCATCATGGCGACCGACGCGGCAAGCGTAAGCAGAATGCGGTTCATCAGGCACTTCCTCCCATGTTCGGGCCGTCCGTCTTTTGCGGCGCCCGATGTTTCCTTAACCCCCGCCGCCGACCTCCCTGCCGACGGCCGATTCATGTTTCAGGCGGCCTGCGCCTTGAGCCCGTCCGCCACGAAGGCGATGCTGGCGCTGAGATCGCCCGCGATGTCCGCGCTACCTGCGACCTCGGCCGCGAAGGGCTCGAAGGACGCCGGGCCGCGATAGCCCCCCTTCGCCAGCGCGCGCAGCTGCCCCAGATTGTCGATGAGATCGCCCGGGCCGACGAGGACTCGGTGCGGATCGCGCATCGCCTCGCGCGGCACGGCCCTGTCCTCGACACCCGAAATGTGGACGAGGCCGGTGCGCTCGGGAAACAGCGCCGTCTCCCCGGCGACGAAATGGTGGAACGTGTCGTGCACGAGCTTGAAGCGCTCGCCCTGCACGACCGCGTCGATGGCGGCGACCGCCTCGCTCTTCAGGCGCAGCGAGCATTCCGCAAAGCCGAGCGGCTCGACAAGGCCGATCAGACCGGCCTCGGCCAGGATCGGCGCCAAGCCGCTCAGGGCCTCGCGCAGCGCGGCGAGCCGCGTCGCGTCGTCGCTCCAGAAGCCCTCTTCGTTCACCGGGCAGAGAACCAGCGCCTCCGCCCCGGCGGCTGACGCCTCTGCGGCAAGAGACTTGGCTTCCTCGGCGCGGACCGGGGTCCATTCGTTGAAACGCTGAAGGGCGTTGACCGACAGGATGCGTAGTCCCTTGGCGGATGCGAGGGCGCCGACCTCGTGGCCCGGCGTGCCATCAGCCAGCGCGACGCCGGCCAGGTCGTTGCGGATCTCCACCGCCGTCAGGCCGAGACGCTGCGCCAGTTCGAAGAAGGCTTCGACGCCCAAACCGGGCGCGACCATATGATTGACAGCGAATTCCAAGACCCGAAACCTCCCCGCCTCGCCCTTCACCCCGACCCCATCCCGGTCAAAAGCGAATTTGGAATGTGTATGCCCTTTTATACCAATATGGAAATTTGTATTCTGCGTGCGGGAAGCGTGTCAAGCGGCAGGGAGCGCGCTTTCTGTGCAATCAGCAAAATGGGGAGCGGACGGCAATGACGGTGAGCGACGAACAGGTTCGAGCCGATTCGGCCAGCGCGCCGGAGACCTTCGCCGCCTTGCGCGAGCGGCTGGCGAGCGGCGCGGTGAAACTGCCCAAGCGGCTGAAGCAGGTCGCTTCCTTCGCCCTCGCCCAGCCCGACGAGATCGCGCTGGGCACGGTGACGAGCATCGCCGACAAGGCGGGCGTGCAGCCCTCGACCCTCATCCGCTTCAGCCAGGCGCTGGGTTTTGCCGGCTTTTCCGATCTTCAGGCGCTGTTTCGCGAGCGGCTGCGCAACCAGGTCTCGAACTACGACGAGCGGCTTCTGTCGCTGCGCCAGCGCAATGGCGACGCCTCCCGTTCGGCCGCCCTGTTCGACGGGTTCTGCGAGGCCTCGACGCGCTCGATCTCCGGCATGCACGATCGGCTCGACGTCGCCGCCATGGATGAGGCGATTCGCATCCTGGCCGAGGCCGAGACGATCTATCTCATCGCGCAGCGCCGCTCCTTTCCCGTCACCGCCTATGTCAGCTACGCGCTGGGCAAGCTCGGCATCCGCAATGTCCTGATCGGCTCGGCGGTCGGCACCGATGCCGAGACGGCGTCCTTCGCGACGGCTCGCGACGCGGCGGTCGCCATCTCCTTCACGCCCTATGCCTCGTCCACCGTCGCCTATGCCCGGCAGGTGGCCGAACAGGGCGCGCCGCTGGTGGTCATCACCGACAGCCCGTTCAGCCCGCTCGTTTCCGAAGGGCATCTCTGGTTCGAGGTGGTGGAGGCGGATTTCCAGGGGTTTCGCTCTCTCGCCGCCAGTCTGGCGCTCGCCATGACGCTGGTCGTCGGCGTGGCCGAGCGCCGCCGCGCCGGCGGCCCGCGCCCGGCGATGGAGGGCATGTGAGCTATCTCGCAAAATTTGGAATTGAAATTCCATATTGACGATATTGTTGCCTCATGCTTCATCTTGACGCGATGGGAACGCGGCCCGCCGCCCCTCGCCCCGGCCTCGCCGGGCGGGGCATGGCGGGTTCGACGGCACGAGGCATAAGGGAGAGGCTCATGGCCAAGGCGCTCGATGTGGTCACGATCGGCCGCTGTTCGGTGGATCTCTACGGCCAGCAGATCGGCTCGCGCCTGGAGGACGTCGCCTCCTTCGCCAAGTCGGTCGGCGGCTGCCCCGCCAATATCGCCGTCGGCACGGCGCGGCTCGGCCTGAAGTCGGCGCTGCTCACGCGCGTCGGCGCCGAGCAGATGGGCGGCTTCGTGCGCGAGCAGCTGGCGCGCGAGGGCGTCGAGACGGCGGGTGTCGCGGTGGACCCCGAGCGCCTGACGGCGCTTGTGCTGCTCGCCGTCGAGGACGAAGGCGTCTCCCCCATGATCTTCTACCGCTCCGACTGCGCCGACATGGCTTTGTGCGAGGACGATGTTTCCGAGCCGCTGATCGCCTCGGCCGCCTCGATCGTCGTCACCGGCACCCATTTCTCCAAGCCCAACACGGAAGCCGCGCAGCTGAAGGCCATCCGCATCGCCAAGGCGAACGGCGGCAAGGTCGTGTTCGACGTGGACTACCGGCCCAATCTCTGGGGACTTGCCGGCCATGCCGCCGGCTTCGAACGCTATGTCGCCTCCGATTTCGTCTCGGCCAAGATGCAGGCCATCCTGCCCGATTGCGACCTCGTGGTCGGCACCGAGGAGGAGATGATGATCGCCGGCGGCGTCGGCGATCCCTTGGCCGCCCTTCAGACGATCCGCGCCGTGTCCTCGGCGACGCTGGTTCTGAAGCGCGGCGCCATGGGCTGCATCGTCTTCGAGGGGCCGATCGCCTCGCTGGAGGACGGTGTCGCCGGGCGCGGCTTCCCGATCGAGGTGTTCAACGTCCTGGGTGCGGGCGACGCTTTCATGTCCGGCCTGCTCGCCGGCTGGCTGCGGGGCAAGCCGGCGGCGGAATGCGCCACCATGGCCAACGCCTGCGGCGCGTTCGCCGTGTCGCGCCTTCTCTGCTCGCCGGAATATCCGACTTCGGACGAGCTCGACGCCTTTCTCGCCAAGAGCCGCATCGAGCGCCGCCTGCGCAAGGACGAGGGGTTGAACCACATCCACTGGGCGACGACGCGGCGTCCAGGGCCGGAGCGTCTCATGGCGCTCGCCTGCGACCACCGCATGCAGCTGGAGGACATGGCGGACGCCGCTGGCGCCCCGCGCGAGCGGATCGAGGATTTCAAGGTGCTGACCGTCGAGGCCGCCTCGCGCGTGGCCGGCGACGAGCCGGGCTTCGGCATGCTGCTGGACGGGATCTACGGCCAGAAGGCGCTCTACCGCGCGGCGGCCAAGGGCTTCTGGATCGGGCGTCCGGTGGAAAAGCCGGGCTCGCGACCGCTCGAATTCGACCATATGGCCGATCTCGGCAGCCACCTGACGGAATGGCCGGTCGACCAGGTCATCAAGTGCCTCTGCTTCTACCACCCGGATGACCCGGCCGAGTTGAAGAGCCGGCAGGACCGCGAGCTCCTGCGCCTATGGGACGCCGCGCGCACCGTGGGCCGCGAGCTTCTGGTCGAGATCATCTCCGGCAAGAACGGCGCGCTCGGTGAGGCGACGGTGGCCGAAGTGGTTCAGCATGTCTACGATCTCGGCATCAAGCCGGACTGGTGGAAGCTAGAGCCGCAGACCTCGACGGCGGCTTGGCGCCGGATCGAATCCACGATCTCTGCCAACGACCGCTATTGCCGGGGCATCGTCCTGCTCGGGCTCGACGCGCCGGAGGCCGAGTTGCGGGACGCCTTCGCCGCCGTGGCCGATGTCGGCATGGTGAAGGGCTTCGCGGTCGGGCGCACGATCTTCGCCGACGCTGCCCGGCGCTGGCTGCGCGGCGAGATCGACGACGAGGCCGCCATCGCCGATATGGCCAAGCGCTTCGGCGCCTTGGTCGCCGCCTGGCGCGGCGCCGCGCGGCGCACCCAAGCCGCCTGAGACGTCTGTCTCGTCAGGCCGCCCGGGCGGCCGGAACTGGAATGAAACGATCGGGCCGCGACAGGGCGCCCGACGCTCAAGGAGGAAGCATGATCCGTATCGGCGCGAACCCGATCTGCTGGAGCAATGACGATCGGCAGGACATCGGCGGCCATATCAGCCTGGAGCAGTGCCTCGGCGAGGCGAGCGCGATCGGCATCGAGGGCATGGAACTCGGCCACAAGTTTCCGCGCGAGCCCGCCGCGCTGAAAGCCAAGCTCGCCGAATACGGCATGGATTTCGTGGGCGGCTGGTACTCGACCTTCCTACTCGACCGCGACGCCGAGGCCGAGTTCGCGGCGGCGCGCGCGCATATCGATCTCGTGAAGGGCGCGGGCACCGACATCTTCATCGTCTGCGAATGCACCCGCACCGTGCATGGCGACGAGACCACGCCCCTTCACGCTCGCCCGGTCCTCACCGAAGAGGAATGGCAGCGCTTCCTGCCGCGCCTCACGCGATTTGCCGAGCTTCTGAAGGGCGAAGGGCTGCGCATCGCCTATCACCACCACATGGGAACGGTGATCCAGACGGGCGAGGAGATCGACCGGATGATGGCCGGCACCGGCCCGGCCTTCACGCTGCTGCTCGACACCGGCCACGCCACCTGGGGCGGCGCCGATCCCGCCGATCTCGCGCGTCGCTACAAGGACCGCATCGTCCATGTCCATGTGAAGGACGTGCGCCTCGACGTCGCCCGTCAGGCTGCGCAGGAAGACTGGAGCTTCCTGACCTCGGTTCTGGCCGGCGTCTACACCGTGCCGGGCGACGGGTCGGTGGACTATGTCTCGGTCTTCACAGCGCTTCCCGACTATTCCGGCTGGGTGGTGATCGAGGCCGAGCAGGACCCCGACAAGGCCCATCCCGCCACCTATGTGAAGATGGGTTACGACAACCTGACCCGCTTCCTGGCCGAATCCGGTCTGAAGCGCTGAAGGAGCGAGCCATGTCCAAGCTTCTGGTCAAACCCTCCGGCACGGCGGGCCGGGTCGTCGACGTCACGCCCGAAAGCGCCGGCTGGACCTATGTCGGCTTCACGCTCCACAAGCTGAAGCCCGGCGAGAGCGTTTCGGGCGGCGAGGCCGGGCGCGAGAGCTGCCTCGTGCTCGTCTCTGGCAAGGCCACGATCTCGGCGGGCGAAACCGATTTTGGCAGCGTCGGTCGTCGCATGTCGCCCTTCGACGGCAAGCCCTCCTCGGTCTATGTGCCCGCCGGTATGGAGTGGCGCGTCACGGCCGAGACCGATCTGGAACTCGCCGTCTGCACCGCCCCCGGCACGGCCGGCGCCCGCCCGCCGCGGCTGATCGGCGAGGACGACAACACGCAGGAGGTGCGCGGGCGCGGCAACAATGTGCGCCACGTCACCAACATCCTGCCCGAAACGGCCGAGGCCGACGGGCTCTTGGTGGTGGAGGTCGTCACGCCTGCCGGCAACACGTCGAGCTATCCCCCGCACAAGCACGATGCCGACGACCTGCCGCGCGAATCCTCGCTGGAGGAGACCTATTACCACCGCCTCAACCCGCCCCAGGGCTTCGCCTTCCAGCGCGTCTACACCGACGCCGATGCGTCCGGCCGGCGCGAGCTGGACGAGGCCATGGCGGTGGAGGATGGCGACGTGACGCTGGTGCCCAAGGGCTATCACCCCTGCGCAACCATCCACGGCTACGACCTCTACTATCTCAACGTCATGGCCGGACCCAAGCGCACCTGGCGCTTCCACAACGCGCCCGAACACGAGTGGCTGTTGAAGCCCTGAGCCTGCGGCGGAGGGGCGCGATGCGCCTCTCCGCTTTCCCGTCGCCAGCGGTCTTGCGGCCTTCGGCTCCCAAGCGGCCCGGTTGCCGGTAAAACTTCTGCCCTTCCTCGGCGCTCTCTCGCTCCGTGAAGTGTCCGTATTGGAATGTGATGATCCGCCAACCGGGCTCGCCCCGAACGGCGTCTGCCCCTAAGCCCTTGTGGCGCCGCCCGCCCCGCGATGTCCGCCGGATGCATGGGCTTGCCCCGCCCGCCCGGCTCCCCGTGCAGGCGTTCAAAATCGCTTGACCTCGCCCCGCCGAAGAGAGATGGGTCCTCCGCCCAGCCGTCCATTCTCGACCGGCGCGCCGACGGAAATCGGGAGAGCTTCGTAAGATTGCCTTGGTTGCCATGGAATGTCGCTCCCGGCGAGCGCTCCAGCCAAAAGCACCGCGATGCCACCCCCCTCTCCGTCCTGATCAGTGACGAGACCTGCGAAATATTCGATGCAAAGATTCGAGACCGACTTGGCGAATTTCGCCGGCGAACGCTATGCCGAAACGCCCGCCGCTCCGGCGGGCTCGATCCTGATCGGCGCCCCGTTCCCAACCGGCGCCGAGGTGGACGGGCGCCTCGACACGTTCTTCGCGCGACAGGCCGCGCGCTTCGGCTCGGCGCCCGCCGTCGTGTCGGAGGGCCGCACCTGGTCCTATGCCGAGATCGACGCGCGCGCCAACCAGATGGCCCGCGTCCTGGCCGCCCGGGGCGTGGCGCCGGGCGGCCGGGTCGGACTTCTGCTCGACCGTTCGGCCATGACCTATGTCGCGATCCTGGCGGTGATGAAGGCCGGCGCCGTGTTCGTGCCGCTCGCCACCGCCTTCCCGCCCGAACGCATGGCGCTGATCGTTGAGGACGCGGCGATCCGGCTGATCGTCACGGTGTCTGACTACGCGGCCATCGTGCGCCAGCTGCCCGTCACGCCCTTCCTGCTGGGCGAGAGCGAAGGGGAGATCGCCGCGCAAGACCCCGCGCCCCTGGCGCTTGGGTCCTTGAGCGACGACAGCTGCTATATTCTCTACACGTCCGGCACCACGGGCAAGCCCAAGGGCGTGGTGATCCGGCACCCCAGCATTCGCAATTTCGTCGAGGTCGCTGCCTCCGCCTATGGCTACCGGCCGGGCGACCGCGTCTATCAGGGCATGACCATCGCCTTCGACTTCTCGACCGAGGAGATCTGGGTGCCGCTCAGCGCCGGGGCGACGATCTATCCCGCGCCGGGCAAGCTGACCTTGGTCGGCGAGGAACTGTCCGAGTTCCTGCGCGCCCATGACATCACCTGCATGGCCTGCAGCCCGACGCTGCTCTCCTCCATCGAGAGCGAAGTGCCGAGCCTGCGCCTGCTTCTGGTGGGCGGCGAGGCCTGCCCGCAGAACCTCGTGCAGCGCTGGGAGAAGCCCGGCCGCGAGATCCTCAACACCTACGGGCCGACCGAGGCGACCGTCACCGCGACCATGGCGCGGCTGCGCTCCGACCGGCCGGTGACGATCGGCGCGCCGCTGCCGACCTACACGATCGTGCTTCTGGACCCGGAGGCGCCCAAGCTCGCGGCGCCCGGCGAGATGGGCGAGATCGGCATCGCCGGCATCGGCTTGGCCGCCGGCTATCTCAACCGGGCGGACCTCACGGACGAGAAGTTCATCCCCGATTTCCTGGGGCTGGCCGACAATCCCTCGCGGCGGATCTACCGCACGGGCGATCTCGGTCGCATCAGCCCGGAGGGCGAGATCGAGTATCACGGACGGATCGACACGCAGGTGAAGATCCGGGGCTATCGCATCGAGCTCGGCGAGATCGAGGCCGTGCTGCTCGACCAGCCCGATATCGCCCAGGCCGCCGTTACCGCGATCGAACTGCAGCCCGGCCGAACAGAGCTCGTCGCCTATTACGCGCCGAAAGCCGGCTCCTGCTCGCTGGCCAAGGGGGAGCTTTCGGCCGAGCTGAAGCGCCGCCTGCCCGACTATATGGTGCCGACCTATCTGGAGGAGCTGGCGGCGCTGCCGATGACGGTCGCCAACAAGGTGGACCTTCGCCAGCTGCCCAAGCCCCGGGCCGGCGCGCTCGCTTCCGACCGGCCGGTGACGCCGCCGCGCAACGACGACGAGCGCTTCCTGGTGGACACCGCCAAGACCATTCTCGGCCTGGAGGAAATCTCGGTCGAGGATCATTTCTTCGACGATCTCGGCGCCAATTCGTTGCTTATGGCGCGCTTCTGCGCCCGCGTGCGCGCCAAGCCCGCCTGGGCCACCACCTCGATGCGCGACATATATCTCTACCCAACGGTCGCCCGTCTGGCGGAGCATCTGCGCACACCCGAGGACATGGTCGAGGCGACGCGCGAGCCCGTGCTCACCCACCGCGCCTCGGACTTCGCCTATTGGACCTGCGGCGGCGCGCAGCTTCTGTTCTACGCGATCTACGGCTATTTCGGCCTGTGGGTCTTCGATCGCGGGCTGGACTGGGTCTATGTCGCGCTTGACCAGCCGGTTCAGCTGTATCTGCGATGCGTCGCGCTTTCGGCCGGCCTGTTCTTCGGCATGTCGGGCCTTGCGGTCGCCACCAAATGGCTGCTGATCGGGCGCTGGAAGCCGGAGGCCTTCCCGATCTGGAGCCTTCGCTACTACCGCTTCTGGGTGGTTCAGACGCTGATCCGCACCGCGCCGGTCGTCCTGTTCCGGGGCAGCCCGCTCTACAGCCTCTATCTCAAGCTGCTCGGCGCGCGCATCGGCCACAATACGATCGTGGAATGCCGCACGATCCCGGTCTGCACGGACCTCATCGTCATCGGTGACAATGCGATCCTGCGCAAGGAATCGGTGATCTTGGGCTACCACGCCCGCGCCGGCTACATCCACACCGGCCCGGTCGAGGTGGGCGACGGCGCCTTCGTCGGCGTCGGCTGCGTGCTCGACATCGACACGCGGATCGGCAAGGGCTCGCAGCTCGGCCATTCCTCCTCGCTCCAGCGCGGCCAGACCATCCCCAATGGCGAGCACTGGCACGGCTCGCCCGCCGTGCCGACGACGGCCGACTATTGCAAGGTGCGCGGCCGGTCCCTTTCGGAGATCAGGCGCATCCTGTTCGAGGTGGTGCAGCTCGTCGGGCTGTTCGCCATCGTCACGCCCTTCCCGCTTCTGTTCCACTCCTATTGGCAGAATGTCAGCGACGACTATCAGGAGACGATCGGCATCGTCGCCATCGGCACGACGGTGACGCTGCTCGGCACGCTCGCCGTCTCGCTGGCCGCCGCCCTCCTGCTGCCGCGCATCGCCAAGCTAGTGCTGAAGCCGGGGCGGACCTACACGCTCTACGGCTTCCACTATCTCGTGCAGAACGCCGTGGAGTTCTGCACCAACTCGCGCCTGCTCAACCTTCTGTTCGGCGACAGTTCGGCCGCCGTCCACTACATCCGGGCCCTCGGCTGGAAGCTCAATTCCGTCACCCAGACCGGCTCGAACTTCGGCAGCAATCAGAGCCAGGAGAACCCGCTTCTCTGCGAGATCGGCAGCCAGACCATGGTGTCGGACGGCTTGTTCATGATCAACATGCACAAGTCCGCCTCCTCGTTCCGGCTGCACCACACCAAGGTCGGAGAGCGCAACTACTTCGGCAACAACATCTATTTCCCACCCGATAGCCGAACCGGGGCGAACTGCCTGCTCGGCACCAAGGTCATGGTGCCGATCGACGGTCCGGTGCGCGAGAATGTCGGCCTGCTCGGCTCGCCGCCCTTCGAGATCCCGCGCATGGTAAGCCGCGACAAGGAGCTGATCGCCGGCGTCAGCGAAAGCGACCGCCGCCTGCGGGTGCGGGAAAAGAACCGCCACAACGCGCTGACGGCCCTGTTCTTCCTGGCCACCCAATGGCTGGAGCTGTTCATCGCGCTGGTGATCGCCGACCGGGCCTTGAACTATTACGACGAATGGGGTGCGACGGCGCTCTTCCTGGGTGCCCTGCTCGTCATGGTGATCGAGGTGCCTCTGCATGTCTTCATCGAGCGGGCGAGCCTGGGCTTCGGTCTCCTCAAGCCGCGCATGACGACGATCTACGACCGATCCTTCTGGCGCCACGAGCGGCACTGGAAGCTGTCGGACTCGCCGATCATCAACCTCTTCCCCGGCACGCCCTTCCGGCCGCTGATGCTGAAGCTTCTGGGTTGCGAGGTCGGCCGGCGGGTCTATGACGCCGGCGCCAACCTCACCGAGCGTTCGCTGGTGTCGATCGGCGACGACGCGACGCTGAACGAGCGCTGCGTCATCCAGGCCCACTCGCTGGAGGAAGGCGCCTTCAAGTCCGACGCCATCCGCATCGGCAACGGCTGCACGCTCGGCCCGGCCGCCTTCGTCCATTACGGCGTGGTGATGGGCGACGAGTCGATGGTGGACACCGACTCCTTCGTCATGAAGGGCGAGGTGCTCGAACCCGGCTCGATCTGGCGCGGCAACCCGGCCAAGCTCCACCGCTTCGCCGCCCCGGTGCGCAGCCGCGGCACGAGGCAGGCGGCGCTTTGAGCACGGCCTCCCCTATCGCCGCGATCCGCCTCGCGCCCGTTGCGCCGGCGGATCGCGATCGGCTGGCAGCGCTCGCCGTGGCGCCGGATCAGGCCGGTTTCGTCGCCAGCAACGCCGCCTCGCTGGAGGAGGCCGACGAGGACCCGGACGCCCGCCCGCGCGCGCTCTGGTTGAGCGACGGGCCGGGCTCGGCCGAGCGGCTGGTCGGTTTTCTCATGTACGAAGCGCCCTCCGGCGATACCGAAGCGCGCATCTATCGGCTGATGATCGACCGCGCCGAGCAGGGACGAGGCCTCGGCAAGGCCGCCCTCCAGGCCGTGCTCGGCGAAATCCGCGCCCTGGCGCACATCCAGGAAATCTCGATCTGCTACGACCCCGGCAATGCGGCAGCGCGGCACATGTATGGGCAGGCCGGCTTCGTCGAGGAAGGCTTGGACGAGGACGGCGAGATGATCGCCCGGCTCCTCTGGCCCAAAATCTGACGTGAGCGCCGGGCCGGGCGCGTTCCCCACTCCCGACGAGGCAGCGCTCCAGGCGGCGCTCGACCATCTCGCCCCGCCCGGCATTCGCATTGCCTGCCGCGCGCTGCGCGCGGGAGACGCGGCGCATCTCCTGCCCGAAGAGGCCGGCTCGATCACCGCCAGACATCCCGCTCGTCGGGATGCGAGCGTCGCGGCGCGCTGGGCGGCGCGGCAGTTGCTGAAGGCGCATGGGCTGGGCGAAGCCGCCATTCCCCGCGCGCCCTCCGGCGCGCCGATCTGGCCCGCCGGGCTGACGGGCTCGCTCGCCCATGACGAGACGATGGCCGTGGCGGCGCTCGGCCGGATCGATGTCATGGGCTCGCTCGGTGTCGATGTCGAGCCGCCCGAGCCCTTATCGCCCGATCTGCTTCCGCTCGTCGTGACGGCAGCAGATCGGCTTCCCGAACCCTCCGACCTCTTGGCGGCGCGCCTCGTGTTCTGCGCCAAGGAAGCCGTCTACAAAGCCGTCTATCCTCTGGACGGGCAGATCCTCGACTATGGCGACATCGCCGTCGATCTCCCGCTCCGGCGCGCCACGACCCGCTCCGGCCGCCAGCTCCGGCTGTTTATCTGCACGGTGCCGCGCCTCGTAGTGCTGGCCGTGATGGAGGTCTGACCCGCGCGTCCCCTGTCAGCCGTCGAGGCCAAGTGGGTCCTTCGCGCGGGGCCAGAGCTGAAGGCTGGCCTTGCGGTAGGGCGTCGTGGCGGGGTCGGTCGGGTAGGAGGTTGGCGAGGCGACATAGACGATCTCGCTCGCCACCGGCTGGAAACCGGCGTGGAAATGGTTTGTGGACTTCACCAGAAGCAGGTCCTTGGCGGCGAAGTCGACGCCCATATTGCTGAAGATGTCGGGCTCGTAGGTCTGCGTCCGGCTGGTGATGAGGATCACGTCGATCTCGGTTCCGATCAGGCGGATCGTGGCGGCGCGGCCGAGCGTGACGCGGCTGTTGCGAAAGCTCTGCCAGCCGCTTTCCTCGACGCGGAGGACACGCACCCGCGCGTCGAGCGGCTGGCCGCCATGCGGGCCGGACTTGCCGCCGAAGCGCAGGTCGATCTCCGCCCCCTCGCCCGCCGCGTGGCAGAAGGACACGGCGATCGGGTCCCAGATCGTGGCCAGCGCCACCTTGCCCGCATCGCCCCGCTCCAAAATGCGGCGCAGGACATGCGTCGCGTCGCCCGCGACGCCGCCGCCGGGATTGTCCCAGATATCGGCGACCACCACGGGCTTCTCGGGATGCGCGACGCGGATCGCCCCCGCATGGTCGAGGCCGGCTTCGGTGTCGAGGATCGGCATCGCCGTGGTGCCGCGAAGCGCATAGAGCTCGCGCCCCAGCCGCTCCGCTAGCGCCTCGCCTTTGGCCTTGTCGCCGTCGGTGACAACCACGATCCTTGTGCCCATCTCCGGCACGTCGCCCGCCATGAAACCGTGGATCACCGAGACGGCGAGAATGCCGTCCCGCCCTTCCATCGCCTTCAACCGGTCCACGAAGCCGCGCATTGGTTCGCGGCTCGTCGGATAGATTGAGATCATGCGGCAGTCGAAGGTGGAGATCACGGGTTTGATCTCGCCCCGGATCGTGCGCAGGGCGAGATCCACCACCAGCTCGCCACGCTCCTCGAAATCGGTGTGGGGGAATTCGAGGAAGGCGGCGAGGAGATCGAGCTGCCGGACCCGAAGTGGCGTCAGGTGCGAATGCGGATCGAACTCGGCGGCGACGGTGACGTCCGGCCCGACCAGGGCGCGCACGCGTTCGAGAAAATCCCCCTCCGGGTCGTCATAGCCCTGCGCCACCATGGCGCCGTGCAGTCCAAGGACGACGCCGTCCACCGGCAACGCGGCCTGGAGCTCGGCCAGGATCGTGTCGCGCAGGTGCTCGTAGGTCTGGCGCTGGATCAGCCCGGCGGGCTCGGCCCAGCAGGACGTGCCCTCGATCACGGTGAAGCCCTCCGCCCGGCCGCGCCGACGCAGGATCGGCACGGGCGAGGAGCACAGCGTCGGCGTGTCGGGATGCTCGCCCGGCCCGGCATAGAAGGCCGCCTTGAACGCATGGAGATCGGTCGGGACCGGCGAGAACGTGTTGGTTTCCGTGGCGAGCGAGGCGGTGAAGATGCGCATGGGGCGGCCCGGTCGATCCTGGTCGATGAAGGAGAAGAGCGCGGCGGCGCCGCGCCGCCCGTCGAGGACACGATGCCCGTTGCCCGGCAGAGGGGCAAGCGCGGCAAAGGTAAAGGCTCGTTCGGTCGGTGGTCCCTGCGGCCGCAGGAAAGGCAGCGTTCCGATCTCGTCGCGTCAATCGTGCGACACGCCTCGGCCATCCGTTTCCTTCGCTTCGGTAGGCATGAGGTCCGGCTCGGACGAGGTCTGTACCGATATCTGGGGACGGGCTTTCAACGCTCGCGCACCATCCGAGAGCGCCGCAGAATGCTGTTTCTGCGCTTCAAGTTGCTTGCACTTACTTCTAGTCACTTGTCGTACCAGGCATTTCGCGCGATGTTGGGCCTAGCCGGGTTGACCACTCGGCCAGATTGCAGGGGCGGAGCAAGCGTGTGAGTTCGACCAAACTATCCAAGGGCGGGGCCGGAGAATCGGCAGGCGAGGCCAATGCCGCCAAGCTCGGCGTGCGGTTGAAGCATGCGCGCCAGACGCGCGGCCTGACGTTGAAGGAACTGGCGGTCGGCGCGGGCTGCTCGGAAAGTCTCCTGTCGAAAATCGAGAACGGCAAGGCCTCCCCCTCGCTGCCCATGCTGCACAAGCTGGTCGGCGTGCTCGACACGAATATCGGGCGCATGTTCGAGGACGTGGACGGTGACGAGGGAATCATCTTCCGCGCTGGCGAGCGTCCCTTTATCGCGCTCGATCCGACGCGCCAGGGCGAAGGCGTTTCGCTGGAGCGCGTCATCCCCTATTCACCCGGCCATCTCCTCCAGTGCAACATCCACCATATCGAGCGCGGCGGCGGCAGCGATGGGCCCATCAGCCATGCCGGCGAGGAGGTCGGCTATATCGTGGCCGGCGAGGTGGAACTCATGGTCGAGGACCGGACCTTCCATCTCAAGGTCGGCGACGCCTTCGCCTTCCGGTCCGACCTGCCGCATCACTATCGCAACATGGGAGCGGAGCGGGCCAGCATCTTCTGGGTGAACACGCCGCCGACCTTCTGAGGCATCGCGGGCGGGAAGCTGCCCATTATCTCGGCGCGCCTGCCCGGTCGCTGACCTTGCACTGCAAGGTTATTGTGCAGATGCAAAATATGCGCGAAGTCTCAGCAATTCGGTTGACATGAATTCAAGTCTCTTGAATTCTACAGCGGCGCCGATCGGGGCGCGGGCGCCCGCAGCGGCCCCATCCCATGAAGGAGACCTGGAATGCGCCTCTCCCAGTTCCTCGCCGGCGGCGCCGCCGCCCTGACGCTTCTCGCCGGGCTCGGTGCGACGGCCGCCGAGGCCGAGACCTTCGCCCTGGTGACCATCAACCAGCAGGCCTTGTTCTTCAATCAGATCAACGACGGCGCCAAGGCAGCGGCCAAGGCGGCGGGCGCCGAACTCGTGATCTTCGACGCCAACAACGTGCCCGCCGCGCAAAACACGGCGATCGAGAATTACGTCACTCAGAAGGTCGACGGCATCATCCTCATCGCCATCGACGTGAACGGCGTGAAGCCGGCGATCACCGAGGCCAAGAAGGCCGGCATTCCGGTGATCGCGATCGACGCGCAGATCCCGAACGGCGACAACGTCTCCTTCGTCGGCGTCGACAACATGAAGGCGGGCGAGGCGATCGGCAAACACTATGCCGACTACGTCAAGGCCGAGATGAAGGGCGAGGCCAGCGTCGGCGTCGTCGGCGCGCTGAACTCCTTCATCCAGAACCAGCGGCTCGACGGCTTCAAGAAGGCGGTCGGCGAAAGCGGCGCCAAGGTCACCTTCCTCGACACGGTGGACGGGCAGAACGTGCAGGACGTGGCGCTCGGCGCCGCCGAGAACCTGATGACCGCCAACCCGACCATGACCACGCTCTACGCCACCGGCGAGCCGGCGCTGATCGGCTCGGTCTCGGCCGTGGAAAGCCAGGGACGGCAGAGCGACGTGAAGGTGTTCGGCTGGGACCTTACCGCTCAGGCGGTGAAGGGCATCGACGAGGGCTGGGTCGCCGCCGTGGTGCAGCAGGACCCCGCCGGCGAAGGCAAGGCGGCGGTGGAAGCGCTGGCCAAGCTGAAGAAGGGCGAGACGGTCGAGCCGATCATCAACGTGCCGGTGACGATCGTCACCAAGAGCAATGTCGACCAGTTCCGGGGCATGTTCAAGTAAGCCGCCAGGGCCGGCGGGGCGCCCTGCTCCGCCTGTCCGCCCGGGCGCTCCGTGCCCCCCGCGAACGCATCCTTCGCTTTTCCTCCAGCCGGAACGAGGCCATGACAGCCATCCCCGACCGGGTCCGCATGACCGGCATTTCCAAACGCTACGGGCCGATCCAGACCCTGCACGACGTGTCGCTGCGCTTGGCGCCCGGCGAGGTCCTCGGCCTCGTGGGCGACAATGGGGCCGGCAAGTCGACGCTTTCCAAGGTCCTGTCCGGCGCGGTGGTGCCGGATGGCGGCACGATCGAGATCGACGGGCGGACGGTGAGCTTCTCCTCTCCCGCCGACGCGCGCGCTGCCCATGTCGAGATGGTCTACCAGGACCTTTCGCTGTGCGACACGGTGGATGTGGCGGGCAATCTCTTCCTCGGCCGCGAGCCGCGCCGACGCATCGCCGGTCTCCAGCTTCTCGACAAGCGCCGCATGCACGCCGACGCCAAGGCCATGCTGGAGCGGCTCGGCATCGTCATCGCCGACACGAAGCTGATGGTGGAGAACCTGTCGGGCGGCCAGCGCCAATCCATCGCCATCGGCCGCGCCGCGTCCTTCGAGCCCAAGGTGCTCATCATGGACGAGCCGACGGCGGCGCTCGCGGTGGCCGAGGTCGAGGCCGTCTTGGAACTGATCCGCACCGTGTCGGCGCGGGGCGTCAGCGTCATCCTCATCACCCACCGGCTGCAGGATCTCTTTCTCGTCTGCGACCGCATCCAGGTCATGTACGAGGGGCGCAACGTCGCCGAGCGGCGCATCGCGGACACCAATATCGAAGAGGTCGTCAACCTCATCGTCGGCCGCAAGTTCCAGGCCCGTTCGGCCCGCGCACAGGATCAGGCCCAAGATCAGCAGGGAGCCCAGCCATGAATTCGAGCGGCACGATCGGCGAAGGCTCGCCGCTTCACGCGCCGGCAGCTCCGCGTGTGCGAAAAGCGACGCTGCGCGATCGCTTCATCGCCAATGGCGCGGTCGGCTCCATCGCGATCTTCTTCATTCTCGTCTGCCTGCTCTTCACCTTCACGACGGGCGCCTTCCTGTCGGCGCCGAACCTTCTGAACGTCGTGCGCCAGTCGGCTCCGCTGCTGATCGTCGCGGCGTCCATGACCTTCGTCATCACCACGGGCGGCATCGACCTGTCGGTCGGCTCCGTGCTGGCGCTGGTCTGCGCCCTGTCGGCGGCGCTCCTGCAGCTTGGCGTGCCCTGGCCGCTGGTGATCCTCGCCATGCTGGCGCTCGGCTGCGCCATCGGCGCGCTGCAGGGTTTCTTCATCGCCTATGAGGGCATTCCCGCCTTCATCGTGACGCTGGCCGGCCTTTCGGTCATTCGCGGCGTCGCCCTCCTCATCACCGGCGGCTATTCGATCCCGATCGAGCCGACGAGCCCCTTCGTGGAGATGGGACGCGGCTGGTTCCTCGGCGTGCCGATCCCGGCCTGGATCGCGCTGGCCGCGCTCCTCGTCGCCTATCTCGTGTTCAACGGCACGCGCTTCGGGCGCTATGTCACGGGCATCGGCGCCAACAAGGAAGCGGTGCGCCGCGCCGGCGTCGACACGAGGCGAACGCTGCTCAGCGTCTACATGCTCTCCTCGACGGCCGCGGCGCTCGCCGGCATCGTGCTCGCCGCGCGCCTCGGCTCCGGCTCGTCCAATTCCGGCCAGGGCTTCGAGCTCGACGTGATCGCGGCGGTGGTGCTCGGCGGCACCTCGCTCTTCGGCGGGCGCGGCACCATGGTCGGCACGGTGCTCGGCGCGCTCACCGTCGCGGTGATCGGCAACGGGCTGATCCTCTCGCACATGTCGCCCTTCCTCACGCCGATCATCACCGGCTGCATCATCCTCGTCGCGATCTGGCTGAACTTCCGCCTGTTCCGCGGCGCGGCACGCGGGCGCTGATCCGATGGGGCTCGACTTTCAGGATCGCGCCGCGCGCTCCCCCGATGTCGGAATCGGCGTGCGCTCCGGCCATGTGATGACGGTGGACGGGCCGATCCCCGTCGCCGAGATGGGCGTCACGCTCATGCACGAGCACATCCTGCTCGACGGCGCCAAGAGCTGGCGCTGTCCCTGCCACCCGCCCGATCCCGTGCTGAATGAAGGCCCCGTTCGCATCGAGATCATCGGCGAGCTGCGCATGAACCCGTACATGAACCGGGACAATGTCTCGCTCGACGACAGCGACCTCGCCCTGTCGGAGCTGAAGATGTTCCAGGCGCTGGGCGGGCACACGGTGGTGGACCCCACCAATTTCGGCATCGGCCGCGAGCCCGAGAAGCTGCGCCGCATCGCTCGGATGAGCGGGCTGAAGATCGTCATGGGCTCGGGCTTCTATCTCGAGTTCAGCCATCCCGACTGGCTGAAAAGCATGGACGTGGACGAGGTGGCCGAGCTCATCATGCGCGATGTCGGCGGCACGGCGGATCGGCCCGACATCATGGCCGGGATCATCGGCGAGATCGGCGTGTCCAAGGACTTCACGCCCGAGGAGCGCAAGTCGCTGCGCGCCTCGGCGAGAGCCTCGGCCCGCACCGGCGTTCCGCTGTCGATCCACCTGCCGGGCTGGGAGCGTTTGGCCCACGAGGTGCTGGACGTGGTGGAGGCCGAAGGCGCCGATCTCCGGCACACGGTTCTCTGCCACATGAACCCCAGCCACGACGACCTGCCCTACCAGACGAGCCTCGCCCGGCGCGGCGCGTTCCTGGAATACGACATGATTGGCATGGACTATTACTATGCCGACCAGGACGCCCAGTCCCCCTCCGACGAGGAGAACGCGCGGGCGATCCGAAAGCTGGTAGACGAGGGCTTTTCCGACCGCATCCTGCTCAGCCAGGACGTGTTCATGAAGATGATGCTGACCCGCTACGGCGGCTTCGGCTACGCCCACGTGCTCCGGCATTTCGTGCCGCGCCTCAAGCGCCATGGCGTCGACGAAGCCGTGATCGACGCGATCCTCACCGACAATCCGCGCGCCGTCTTCTCGGCCGCCTGATCTTCCATCCCCCTTAAGGAAATTCCCATGTCCCGCAAGAAGGTGCTCCTGGCCGGCGAAAGCTGGGTCTCCACCGCGACCCATATCAAGGGCTTCGACCAGTTCCCCACCGTGACCTACCACCAGGGCGCGGACGAGCTGCTGGAGGCGCTGAAGACCAGCCCCTACGACATCACCTTCATGCCCGCCCATCAGGCGCAGAAGGACTTTCCGCAGACCATGGAGGCCTTGCAGGCCTATGACGCGGTGATCCTGTCGGACATCGGCGCCAACACGCTGCTGCTCCATCCCGACACGTGGATTCATTCCAAGACCACGCCGAACCGGCTGAAGCTCCTGCGCGACTATGTCGATCAGGGCGGCGCGCTCTTGATGTTCGGTGGCTACTACTCCTTCCAGGGCATCAATGGCGGCGCGCGCTATGCCCGCACGCCGGTCGAGGACGTGCTGCCCGTCACCTGTCTTCGCTTCGACGACCGCGTCGAGGTGCCGGAGGGCTTCGCGCCGGTGGTCACGGGCGAGGCCTCGCACCCGATCCTCGCGGGGCTCGGCACGGACTGGCCGGTTCTCCTCGGCTACAACGAAGTCGAGCTGAAGCCCGGTGCCGAGGTCCTGGCGACCGTGTCCGACGAATACGGCTCGCAGCCGCTGCTGGTCACCGGCACCTACGGCAAGGGGCGCTCGGTGGTCTGGACTTCGGATGTCGGCCCGCACTGGCTGCCGGGCGAGTTCATCCGCTGGGACGGCTACGCCAAGCTCTTCGCTGCCATGCTGGACTGGGCGACGGCGAAGTAAGGCGAAAATAGCCATGGCGGTCCATGTCGTCGGCAATGTCGGGCTCGACACCACCTTTCGCCTCGCCCGTTTCCCAAGGGCGGGCGAGACGGTGAACGCCGACGAGGCCGAGGTCGCGCTTGGCGGCAAGGGCGCCAATCAGGCGCTCGCCGCTCTGCGCGCCGGGGCGCGGACCACGCTTTGGGCCGGTGTCGGAGACGATGCCGAGGCCGGCGTGGTGCGCCGCCGCCTGATCGAGGACGGGCTCTGCGACCGGGGGCTCGCGGTGCTGCCGCTGCCGACCGACCGTTCCACCATTCTGGTGGAGAGCGGGGGCGAGAACCAGATCGTCAGCGCGGTGGCCTGCGCCCGGCGCTTCGAGGCCGCCGAAAACGGCTGGCGCACGGAGGCGCGCGCCGGCGACGTCCTGGTTCTTCAGGGCAACTTCCTCGCTCCCACGACGCGGGCCGTGCTGGAGGGCGCCCGCGCGCTGGGCCTCGCCTCCGTCCTCAATGCCAGCCCGCTGGTCGAGGGCGAGGCGGTGCCGTTCGACCTTGCCGATGTCCTCGTCGTGAACCGGGTCGAGGGCGAGATGCTGACCAGCGAGACGGAGCCCGAGCGCATGATCGCGCGGCTCCTTTCTGAGGGCGCGGGAACCGTGATCGTGACGCTGGGCGCCGACGGCGTGCTGGCTCAGGCGCGAGGGGAGCCCATGCCACGGCACTGGCCGGCGCCAAGCGTCTGCGCGCTCGACACGAGCGGCGCGGGCGACGTCTTCTGCGGCACGCTGGCCGCCCGCCTGTCGCTGGGCGAGGGGCTTGGGCGGGCCGTGAGCCTTGCCGTCGCCGCATCGGCGCTTGCCGTCACCCGGCCCGGCACGTTCGGCTGCGGCCCGAGCCCGGCGGAATTTCAAACATTGCTTGAAAGAGAACACGCATGAGCACCCCATCTCACCCCATTGGCCAACCCATCGGCCAAGCCGCCGGGGACACGCTTCAGGCGATCTTCGGCCGGCCCCAGGCGATCATCGGCGTGGTGCATCTCGCGCCCCTTCCCGGCAGCCCACGCTTCGACGGAGAGGCGGTGGAGACGATCTACCAGCGCGGCCTCGACGACGCGCGCGCCTATCTCCATGGCGGCTGCGACGGGGTGATCGTCGAGAACCACGGCGACGTGCCCTTTTCCAAGCCCGACGCGATCGGGCCGGAGACGGCGGCGCACATGTCGGTCGTCTCCGACCGCATCCGCCGCGAGCTGGGGCGCCCGATCGGCATCAACGTGCTGGCCAATGCCGCCATTCCCGCCATCGCCATCGCCAGCGCCGCCAGCGCCTCCTTCGTGCGTGTCAACCAATGGGCCAACGCCTATGTCGCCAACGAGGGGTTCGTGGAAGGCGAGGCGGCGCGCGCCATGCGCTACCGCGCCCAGCTGCGCGCCAAGGGCATCCGCATTTTCGCCGACGCCCATGTGAAGCACGGCGCCCATGCCATCGTCGCCGACCGGCCGGTTGAGGAGCAGGTCAAGGATCTCGTCTTCTTCGATGCCGACGTGGTGATCGCCACCGGCCAGCGCACCGGCCATGTGGCGGAGCTTTCCTACATCCGCATGATCAAGGAAGCGGCCAACCTGCCGACGCTGGTCGGCAGCGGCGTCACCAAGGACAATCTCGGCGACATTCTCTCGGTCGCGGACGGAGTGATCGTCGCCAGCTCTCTCAAGCACGAGGGCGTCTGGTGGAACGCGGTCGATCCCGAGCGGGTGAAGCGCTTCACGGCCGGTCTCAAGCGATGAGCCGGCGGCCCGCGATCCGCCCCGAGCGGCTCGCCGCGCGCCTCGCGCGCTTCGCGGAGATCGGCGCCACGCCGCGCGGCGGGGTGAACCGGCAGGCGCTCACCGAGGGCGACCGGCAGGCGCGCGCATTGCTGGCGGACCTCGCCCTCGCGCGCGGCTTCGCGCTGCGCCAGGACGATGCGGCCAATCTCTTTCTGCGCCGCGAGGGGGGCGACCCCGCGCTGCCGCCGTTGCTTCTGGGCAGCCATCTCGACACGCAGCCGACCGGCGGGCGCTTCGATGGCGCGCTGGGCGTGCTCGCCGGCTTCGAGGTGCTGGAAGCGCTGGAGGACGCCGGGGCGCGAACGGGTCGCGCGGTCGAGCTGGTCAGCTGGACCAACGAGGAAGGATGCCGCTTCGCGCCGGGCGCCATGGGCTCGCAGGCCTTTGCACAGGGGCAGATTGCGCCCGAATGGCGAGAGGCCCGCGCGCCCGACGGCGCGCGGCTGGATGACGAGCTGGCGCTGACGCTGGCGGTGTTGCCCGGCGTTCTGCTCGCGCCGCTTGGCAGTCCGATCGCCGCCTATCTCGAACTCCACATCGAGCAGGGGCCGATCCTGGAGCGCGAGGACGTGCCGGTCGGCGTGGTGACGGGCATCCAAGGCACGATCTGGCTGGAGGTCACGCTCACCGGGCAGGCCGCCCATGCCGGCACGACGCCGCTCGACTTCCGCCGCGATCCGCTGGCGGCGGCAACCCGGCTTCTCGCCGCGCTGCATGGCGAGGTCATGCCGAGCGATCCGCAGGCGCGCTTCACGGTGGGGCGGATCGAGGCCTCGCCCGGCTCCGTCAACGCCGTGCCGGAAAGCGTGACCTTCACGGTGGATCTGCGCCATCCCGACGCCGCGCGTCTGGCGGCGCTGGAGCAGCGGGTGCGGGAGGCCGCTATGCGCGAGGCCGAGCGGGCGCGATGCACGGCCTCCTTCCGCCCCCTCGCCCACATGCCGCCGCTCGCCTTCCCCGAGGCCATGCTTGAGGTCATCGAGACGGGCGCTGGCCGCGCCGGTCTTCCCACGTTGCGCCTCATCTCCGGCGCCTTCCACGACGCGCTTCATGTCGCGCGCTGCGCGCCGACGGCGATGATCTTCTGCCCCTGCCGCGACGGGATCAGCCACAACGAGGCGGAGGATGTGGAGCCGCGCTTCGTCGCTGCGGGCGCGACCGCGCTTCTGGAAGCCAGCCTCGCCTTTCTGGAGCGCGCGGAAATGGGCACGTCCATCGAGACTCGAGGGGCCGCGATGCGGGCCGGCTGAGGGCGGGCGACGCCCGGCCCCTTCCCGGAAGAGAGAGGCCAGGCGTCTCGGGCTTTTGTCAGCGCCAGCTATCGTACTGCGAGTTGAAGGTCGCGCCGGCTCTTGCCGATGTGGTCGGCGAAGGCCTTCAGATTGGCCGGGTCGGGAAGCGAGGCGCTTTCGTGCGAGGCGACGCGGCCCATCTGCCCGCGTAGATTGTCGAAGCGCAGCGTGTCGAACTCGCCCCGCCCGTCGGGCATGCGCCGGCCCAGCGCGGCCAGCGCCTCGGCCCCTTGCGGCGGTAGCACGACGCTCGCCTTCTGGACGGTGGCGAGGCGCTCGGCCTCGCCTTCGCAATTGCCGAGGATGTAGGAATACGCCTCGTAGGAATGGGCGGGGTCGCCGCTGCGCGCCAGGGCCTCACCCAGCGTCCAGAGAATGTCGATATGGGCGCAGGTGAGAAGCCCGGGGCGCTGGCGCGCCTGATCCACCACCACCTGCCATTGTCCGCTATCGGCAGCTGCGGTTATCGCCGCGCGTGCCTCTGCTCGCCCAGTGTCTCGGTGAGGTCGGCCGAGGGTTCCCAGCCGGCATTCTCAGCCTGCAGCAAGGCCCAGGCGACCGGTATGTCGCCGTCGCTGGCATTGTTCCGGTCGGTGATGTTAGGCGAGGCGGCGGTGTCCCACCGCCAGGCGGCGAGCCCGTCCTCGCGGATGAAGAATTCCTGCTGGGTCCAGGATCAGAGCTTGTCGAAATTCGCTCGGTCGCGGGCCGCGACCGTCAGAGGCATGCCGTAGCCCTGGCCCTCGCTGTGGCTGATCGAGCCGTTGTCGTTGTCCACTACGCGCCCTTCGGCGGAGACGAAGCGGCTGCGATAAAGCTCCCAGGCGTCGATCGGATAGGCCTGCGGCTCGACCGCCAGCGCCGCTTGCGGCGCGGCGGCAAGAGCGGGCGAGGGCGCGCCCGCCATGGCGGCGAGCAGGTGTCCGCTCACCCGGCGTCTCATTTGCTCTTCTCCCCGACGCGGCGCAGCAGGAGGAAGGTCGAGAGTGCCAGCAGGAGCGAAGCCCCTATCACCGAGCCCGCATAGCGCTCGCTATGGCGCGAGAACCATCCGGCCAGAACCAGACGGGCGTTGCCAACCGTCCAGCCCCGCGTCTCGAACAGACGCTCGTACGGCGCTTGCGCCATGCGCAGCGCGCCATCCGTCGCGGACCATTTCTGCGCGGCGCTGGCGATCGGCGCGAGCAGGGGCTGCACGATCTCTCCCGCGCGCTCGAGAACGTCGCTCGGCTGCGAGAAGGCGACAGGAACCCGTCACGTAAGTCCGATCCGCCATGTCCCTCTCGCCTTTCTCGCGCCGATGGCCTCGCACCGCCCGAATCGGGATCACGACGGATCAGCCGGGGCTGGGCGGAAGGTCACGGGCCTGCGCTCTCGCACCCGGCGAGCCAAGGCAGACCCGGGAAGGAAGTCAGACGAAATCATAGGTCGTGGTTGCAATTGACGGGCTGATCTATCGACGGAACAGGTTGGCGTCGGCCAGTTCCACCACCTCGTCGCCCCGCCCGCTCATGATGGCGCGCAGTGAGTAGAGGCTGAAGCCTGCGGCCTGCGCGAGCTGGATCTTGGGCGGCAGCGCGAGTTCCAGCGTTTCCGTCACCACGTCCACCAGCGCCGGTCCGTCATGGGCGAAGGCGGCCTTAAGTGCGCCTTCCAGCGCGTCGGAGCGGGTGACGCGCAGGCCGAGGAAACCCATCTCGCGGCTGATGGCGGCGAAGTCGGCCGAGCGCAGCGCGACATTGGTGTCGACATAGCCCGCCGCCTTCTGCTCCATCTCCACGAAACCGAGGGTCGCATTGTTGAAGACGACCAGTTTGATTGGCAGTCCCATCTGGCTTGCCGTCAGAAGATCGCCCATCAGCATGGTGAGCCCGCCGTCGCCCGAAAGCGACACGACCTGCCGGCCGGGACAGGCCGCCTGGAGGCCCAGCGCCTGCGGCATGGCATTGGCCATGGAGCCATGGTTGAACGAGCCGACGAGCCGGCGCTTGCCGTTCATGGTGAGATAGCGCGCGGCCCAGACGGCGGGCGTGCCGACATCGGCGGTGAAGATCGCGTCGTCGCTCGCCAACTCGTCGATCAGCTTGGCGACATATTGGGGATGGAGCGGCTGATCGCCCTCGCGCGGCGTCGCCAGGGCGTCGAGCCCTTCGCGCGCCGAGCGGTAGTGTTCTCTGGCCGCCTGGAGAAAGGAGCCGTCGCGCTCCGGCGCGATGCGCGGCAGCAGCGCTGACACCGCCTCGCGCACGTCCGAGACGACGCCGAGCGTGATCGGCGTGCGCCGACCCAGCGCGCCGGGATCGCGATCGACCTGCGCCACCACCGCCTTCTCGGGATAGAAGTTGCGATAGGGAAAGTCGGTGCCGAGCATCAGGAGCGTGTCGCACTCCATCATCGCGTGGTAGCCGGAGGAGAAGCCGATGAGTCCGGTCATGCCGACATCGTAGGGATTATCCCACTCGATCCATTCCTTGCCGCGATAGGCATGGACGATCGGCGCCTGCAACGCCTCGGCCAGCGCCACGACCTCGTCATGCGCGCCGGCGACGCCGGCGCCGCAGAGAAGCGTGACGGCGCCCGACGCGTTGAGAAGGGCGGCGAGCCGGTCGATCTCTCCCGCATCGGGCACCAGACGAGCGGCTTTGAGCTTGGGAAAGCCGGTGCGCGCAACCTTGGGCGCAGGCTTCAAGGCGACGTCGCCCGGCACCACGATGACGGCGACGCCGCCTTGCGCGATCGCCGTGCGCATGGCGCGGTGCAGAAGCTCGGGCATCTGCTCGGGCGTCTGCAGCATTTCGCAGAAATGGCTGCATTCGCGAAACAGCTCGGTCGGATGCGTTTCCTGAAAGTAGTTCAGGCCGATCTCGCTGGAGGGGATATGGGCGGCGATCGCCAGGACTGGTGTGCGGTTGCGCTGGCAGTCGAACAGGCCGTTGATGAGATGAAGATTGCCCGGCCCGCAGCTTCCCGCGCAGACCGCGAGCTGCCCCGTCGCGGCAGCCTCGGCCCCGGCCGCGAAGGCCGCGACCTCTTCGTGGCGCACATGCATCCACTGAATTCCGCCGTCGCGCCGCAGGCTGTCGTTCAGCGCGTTGAGACTGTCGCCCGTTACGCCCCAGATGCGCTCCACTCCCGCGTCTTTCAGCGTGGCGACGAACAGATCGGCAATGGACTGGCTCATGGGGGCTCTCGTGGCTGGCAGCGATGAACGCTAAATGTTTTCCGACGCCTCCCCCGGACCTTCGCGGGTGCGAAGCGCATGCCCTTTTCAATTAGCTGCGCCTCGATCCGTTCCCATTCACGGCTTGCATGGCTGCCTCCCGGCGCCGCGATCGGCGCCGGGGACGCTCGCTCGCCCTTGGCCTGTAGCCGAGGTCAGGCCAGCCCCTCCGCCGCGACGGCTCCGGTGAGGCGCTCCAGCGTGCGGCCCATGCGGGTCATGATCTCGCCGACATCCTCCTCCGTGACGATCATCGGCGGGCAGAGCGCCAGCTGGTCGACGATGGAGCGGAAGATCAGCCCTTCCTCGTGGCCGATCGCGGCGGCGATCTGCCCGGCTCGGCCGGCCTTCTCGAAGGGGCGCTTGGTCGCCTTGTCGGCCACCAGCTCTAGCGCCCCGATCAGCCCCGCGCCCCGCACCTCGCCCACCAGCGGGTGATCGGCGAAGCTCCGGAGCCCCGCTTGGAACGGCTGTTCCAGCCGCGCCGCGTTGCCCATCAGATCACGCTCCTCGATGATCGCGATGTTCTCCAGCGCGACGGCGGTGGCGACCGGATGGCCGGACGCGGTGAAGCCGTGGCCGAACACGCCGAGCCGGGCCGAGTTGTCCGCGATCGGCGCATAGACCGCCTCCGACAGCATGACGGCGGCGAGCGGCATGTAGGAGGAGGTGATCTGCTTCGACAGCGTCATGATGTCGGGCGTGAACCCGTATTTCTGGCAGCCGAAGGGCGTGCCGAGCCGGCCGAAGCCGCAGATCACCTCGTCCGAGACGAGGAGGATGTCGTTGGCCCGGCAGATGCGCTCGACGCCCTCCCAATAGCCGGCCGGCGGCGGCATGACGCCGCCCGCCGCCATCAGCGGCTCGCCGATGAAGGCGGCGATCGTCTCGGCGCCTTCCTGCGCGATGACGTCCTCGAGCTCGCGCAGAAGCCGGGCGGTGAACTCGGCCTCGCTCTCGCCCTCCATTCCGAAGCGGTAGAAATGCGGGCAGGTGAGATGGCGCACCGGGATCGCCGGCAGGTCGAAGTCGCGATGGTTGGTGGGCAGGCCCGTGAGCGAGCCGGAGGCGATGGTGATGCCGTGATAGGCCTTGGTGCGGGCGAGGAACTTCTTCTTCTCGGGCTTGCCCATCGCGTTCGAGCGATACCAGACCATCTTGACGATCGTGTCGTTGGCCTCCGAGCCGGAGGAGGTGAAGAAGGCGCGGGTCAGGGGCTCGGGCGTCATCTCGGCGAGTTTCTCGGCGAGGCGGATCGAGGGCTCGTTCGATTTGGAGGTGAACGTGTGGTAGTAGGGCAGCTTCAGCATCTGCTGATAGGCCGCGTCCGCCAGGCGCTTTTCGGAAAAGCCGACGCCGACCGACCAGAGCCCGGCCAGCCCCTCGATATACTCCTTGCCGCGATCGTCATAAACGCGGATGCCCTCGCCCCGCGCCATGACCAGCGGGCCGTTGGTCTCGTGCGCGCGTAGGTTGGTGACGGGATGCACGACATGCGCGATGTCGGCTGCGGCGAGGGAGTTCGAGAGTGCGTCCATGATTGCCGTCCTTGGGCCAAGTGCCGATGCTTGAGCGTCGTGGTGCCGGGATCGCGGGCGATCCCGAGCGGGAAATGGTCGCGGCCGGGCCACTGAGAGAGGCCGGGCGGCATCGAAGCGGAAGCCTAAGCTGGCGGACAGCATCGCCCTTTTGTGAGCCGCCGCAAGCCGAAACCTCGAGGCGAACGCCTCGTGCCTCCTGAACGTCCGGTCACGCCGCGACGCGGCGGCGGCGGTTCATGAAGGCGACGAGCGCGGCCAGAACCAGCGTGCCGACGATCAAGATGAAGGCGGCTGCGGCGATGGCCGGGCTGATATTCTCGCGGATCGAGGAGAACATCTGGCGCGCCAGCGTGCGCTGGTTCGGCCCCGCCACGAAGAGCGTCAGCACCACTTCGTCCAGCGAGGTGGCGAAGGCGAAGACCGCGCCGGTGACGATGCCGGGCATCGCGAGCGGAAAGGTGATGCGCCGGAACACCGTGACCGGCGAGGCGCCGAGACTTGCCGCCGCGCGCTCCACCCGCCGGTCGATGCCTTGCAGCGCGGTCGAGACGCTGACCACGACGAAGGGCACGCAGAGCACGGCATGGGCGAGAATGACGCCGGTGTAGCTGCTGGTGAGGCCGAGCCGCCCGAGGGCGGTCTGGAGACCGACGCCCAGCACCACGGCGGGCACCACCATCGGCAGAAGGAAGACGGTGCGCAAGGCGTTGCCGAAGGGCACGAGACCGCTGCGCAGCCCGAGCGCGGCGAGCGTGCCGAGCACCACGGCCAGCACCGTCGCACCCAGCCCGATCACCAGACTGTTGACGATTGCCAGCCGCCAAACATCCGAATTGGCGAGTTCAGCGAACCAGCGCAGCGACAGCGACGGGATGGGATAGTTGAGGAAAATGCCGGAGGTGAAGGCGAGCGGCAGGATGGCGATCAGCGGCGCCAGAAGAAAGAAGACCGCGAGCGTTCCGAACAGCCCTTGAGCGACACGCATCATGGCTCAGGCCCCCAGCGGCGAGCCGGCGCGCGACAGCCGGCCATAGACGAGATAAAGCGCCGTCGTCACCACGAGCAGGATCAGCCCCAGCGCCCCGGCCATACCCCAATTCGCCGTCTGCAGCGCGTAGAAGGCGATGATGGAGGAGATCATCTGGTCGTTCGGGCCGCCGACCAGCGCCGGCGTGATGTAGTAGCCGATGGCCACCATGAAGACGAGCAGCGAGCCCGACAGGATGCCCGGCATGGCGAGCGGCAGGAGGATGCGGCGGAAGGCGGCGAACGGCGGCGCGCCCATGGAGGCGGCGGCGGGCATCAGCGTCTTCGGGATGGCGTTCACGACGCTGTAGATCGGCAGCACCATGAAGGGCAGCAGCACATGCGTCATGGCGAGCACGACGCCGGTGCGGTTGAAGATCAGCGGCAGTGGCGCGTCGGACAGGCCGAGGCGCACCAGCGCGCCGTTGATGAGACCCTGATCCTGCAGGAGGATGAACCAGGCCGCGGTGCGCACGAGAAGCGAGGTCCAGAGTGGCAAGAGAACTGCCAACATCAGAACGTTTCGCTTCCAGCCCGAGGTCGCCGCCATCAGCATGGCATAGGGCAGGCCGATGGCGAGACAGCAGAGCGTGATCGTGCCGGCGATGACGAAAGTGCGCGAGATGATGAGCCGGTTGGCGGAACTGCCGGCCGGCAGCTCGGCGATCGCGCCCGTGTCGTCCCGCCCGAGATCGGCGGCGGCCAGGAGATTGCGGTCGGTAAAGGCGGAGGAGGCGTTGCGGATCGCCGTCCAGAAGGCGGGGTCGGCCCAGCGCGGGTCGAGCGCGGTGAGATCCACCGGCGCGCCTTCGGCCGCGTCCTTCACGGCGCGCTGGGTCTTGGGGATCAGCGAGCGAAAGCCGGAGACTTCGCTGTTGAGGCGGCGCACCGCCGCCCCGAGTTCGATCGCCTGCACGCCGCGCAGGTCGTTGGCGAGCGCGCTCTGAACCTCCGGCGCCGGAACCCCCTCCCCGCTCCAGCCGGTAATCGCCGTGGCGGTCTGTGGCAGGGCCGAGGCCACGGCGGGATCGCGCATGGAGACGGAGATCATCGTCCAGAGCGGCCAGAGAAAGAAGAAGCCCAGAAACAGGAAGAGCGGCGCGATCAGTGCCACGCTGCGAAGGGACGAGCCGGCGCTGGTCATGCCGGAAACACCGCGCAGTCGGCCGGCGCGGCCGAGAGCCAGGTGCGCGAGCCCAGAGCGGGGGGCACGGCGGTCCGCTCGCAACGCGCGACGAAGCGCAGGGCACCGCGCGAGAGATGCAGCCGGAGATGATCGCCCTGATAGACGACGTCGTCGACGCCGGCCTCGATGGCGTTGCTCTCGGCCTGGGGGCGCAGATGCAGCCGCTCGGGCCGCACCGAGAGCATGACGCTGGCACCCGGCTCCAGCCCGGCCGGCCCTTCGGCCTCCAGCCGCGCGCCTTCGCCGAGATCGATGAGAAGCCTCTCTCCGTCGCGCCGCTCGACCTTTGCGGGCAGGAGATTGGTCTCGCCGATGAACTGCGCGACAAAGGCGTTCTCGGGATGGTCGTAGACCCGGGAGGCCGTGCCGATCTGCGAGATGCGGCCCTTGTCGAAGATGGCGATGCGGTTGCTCATGGTGAGCGCCTCGCCCTGGTCGTGCGTGACGAAGACGATGGTGAGGCCGAGCTGGCGGTGCAGCTCGCGAATTTCGAGCTGCATCTCTTCGCGCAGCTGCTTGTCGAGCGCGCCGAGCGGCTCGTCCATCAGGACGACCTTGGGCTCGAAGACAAGGGCGCGGGTCAGCGCCACGCGCTGCTGCTGGCCGCCGGAGAGCTGGTCGGGCCGGCGTTCGCTGAGATGGCCGAGGCGCACGCGGTCGAGCGCGCGCGCCACGCGCTCCTGCGTCTCCGCCTTGCCGAGCCGGCGCATCTGCAGGGGAAAGGCGACGTTCTCGGCGATCGTCATATGGGGAAACAGGGCGTAGTTCTGGAACACGACGCCGATACCACGCTTGTGCGGAGGCAGGTCCTCGATGCGCTCGCCATCCATGCGAATGGTGCCGGATGTGGCGTTCTCGAAGCCGGCCAGCATCATCAGGATCGTCGTCTTGCCCGAGCCGGACGGCCCCAGCAGCGACAGGAACTCGCCCTTCTCCACCTCCAGATCCAGGTTCTCAACGACCTTCGTCATGCCGAAGGATTTCGATACGTCGTGGAAATGGATGAAGTTCTTCATCGAGCCCTGTTCGCTTGCTGCGGGAGCCTTGGCGGTCCGGCGGGTCGGCAGAAGAGCCGGCCCGCCAGACGTCTTACTGAGAGACCCAGGCGTTGAAGCGGGCCGTCAGCGCTTCGATATTGTCCACCCAGAAGTCGGTGTCGAGCGGAATGGCGACATCGAGGTTGGCCGGCGCGGTCGGCAGGTTGGCGGCGACGTCCGGCTTCAGCATCGCGCCGGCTTCCTTGTTGGGAAGACCATAGGCGATATAGTCCGGCAGCTTGGACTGGTTGGCCGGCTCGCTGGCGAACTGGATGAAGTCGAAGGCGGCGTCCTTGTTGGGCGAGCCCTTGAGCACGACCCAGCTGTCCACGGCGTAGATCGAGCCGGGCCAGACGATCTGGAAGTTCTTGCCCTCGGTCTTGTTGATGCCGGCGAGGCGCCCGTTATAGGCGGAGGTCATTACCACTTCGCCCGAGGCGAGAAGCTGGATCGGCTGCGCGCCGGCCTCCCACCAGACGAGGTCCTTCTTGATCGTGTCGAGCTTCTTGAAGGCGCGGTCGACGCCCGCCGGGGTCGCGAGCGTCGTATAGACGTCCTTGGGCGCGACGCCGTCGGCGATGAGGGCGAATTCCAGCGCGTATTTCGGCCCCTTGCGCAGCGCGCGCTTGCCGGGGAACTTGGCGGTGTCGAAGAAGTCGGCCCAGCTTGTCGGCGCCTGCTTCAGCTTGTCGGCATCGTAGCCGAGGCCCGTGGTCCAGACGATGGCGCCGACGCCGCAATCGCTGACGGCGGAGGGGATGAACTTGTCCTTGCCGCCGAGCTTCGACCAGTCCACCGGCTCGTAGATTCCGTCGGCGCAGCCGAGCGCCAGTTCCTCGGCCTCGACCTGCACCGCGTCCCAGTTCGGCGTGCCGGCCTGCATCTTGGCCGAAAGGACACCGTAGCCGCCGTCCCACGATTCTTCCAAGAGCGGCTTGCCGGTCTTCTCGCTGAAGGGCTTGAAGTAGATGGTGCGCTGGGCGTCCTGGTAGTTGCCGCCCCAGGAAACCACCGTCAGGTCCCGCGCCGAAGCGGGAGCGGCGATCAGCAAGGTCGCGGCAACGAGGCCACCGAGGAGTTTGCGAGTTCCATTGCGTGACATCGAGCGTCTCCCAAATTGAAGAATTCAAACCTGAGGCACGAAGGCGCACGGGCGCAACGACTTCCCGCAGCTGGTCGAAAAACTCACCACGGCGCTCAATAGGTCGGCGGCGTGATCGCGCTGATCAGTTCCGCCGGCTCGGCGCCGGCGTTGCGGAAACGATGCGGCGTCTCGCTGTCGAAGTAGTAGGCGTCGCCCGCCTGAAGCCGGCGCGCCTGATCGCCGACCGTGACCTCGACCTGGCCTTTGAGCACGATGCCGGCCTCCTGCGCCTTGTGCGAGAAGGCATCCCCCGTATCGGCGCCGGGGCAATAGGTTTCGTGCAGCATCAGAAGGCGGCGGTTGGGATGGTTGATCCCGACCATGCGGTAGGAAATGCCGTCGCTTCGCCCGATTTCCGGCAGATCGTCGGCGCGGTAGAAGGGCGAATGGGGCAGCCGGTCGCCGATCTCGGAGAAGAAGCCGGTGAGCGTCGAGCCCATGGCTTCGAGAATGGCGCTCAGCGTATCGACCGAGGGGCTTAGCCGGTCCCGCTCCAGAAGCGAGATGGTGGAATGCGAGATGCCGGAGCGCACCGCGAGCTGGCGCGTCGTCAGCTGTCGGCGGCGTCTGAGCTCCCGGATCGCGGCTCCAATGGCGGGCATTCCCATCTCCAGGTTCGGCCCTTCAGGGCTCTGCGGTCTGGTGACGATACTAGACAGCGGCGCGCGGCGCCATTGTCCCTTCGTGCTGCGTCTGCGAGCGTTCTGCCGCAAACAGCGGCAAAGGATGAGTGACATGGCGCCCGAGATTGAAGCCCTTCGCAAGCGACTCACATTCGTAAAGGCGCCCCAGGCCGACAAGGAGACGCAAACCAGCGTGTCGGGCACCGTCGCGGAGGTTCTCTCGGCCGTTCGTCAGGAAGGCGACGCGGCGCTGCGGCGCTACTCCAAGGCCTTCGACAAGATCGAGCC
The DNA here is from genome assembly GCF_001442755.1 of Aureimonas sp. AU20. Taxonomy (NCBI): domain Bacteria; kingdom Pseudomonadati; phylum Pseudomonadota; class Alphaproteobacteria; order Hyphomicrobiales; family Aurantimonadaceae; genus Aureimonas; species Aureimonas sp. AU20. The sequence continues at coordinate 347,035 of NZ_CP006368.1, forward strand.
GGAGGCGTTCGAGGTGACGCTGGAGGAGCGCGAGGCGGCGGTGGCAAAGCTCGACCCGCAGACCCGGGCCGACACGGAATTCGCCATCGGCAACGTGCGCGCGTTCGCCGAGGCGCAGCTGAAGACCATGCTGCCGCTGGAGATCGAGCTGCGGCCGGGCCTGCATCTCGGCCACCGCGTCATCCCCGTCGCGCGGGTCGGCGCCTATGTGCCGGGCGGCCGCTATCCCCTGCTTTCGGCGCCGATCATGACCATCGTGCCGGCCAAGGTCGCGGGCTGCGCGGAAGTGGTGGCGTGCCTGCCGCCGACGGCGGCCGAGGCCATGATCGCCGGATGTCACTTGTCGGGCGCGGACCGCATCTTCCGGGTCGGCGGCGCGCAGGCCATCGCCGCCATGGCCTTCGGCACGGAGTCGATCCCGGCGGTGCACAAGATCGTCGGACCGGGCAATGCCTATGTGAACGAGGCCAAGCGACAGGTCTTCGGACCCGTCGGCATCGACCAGCTGGCGGGGCCGAGCGAGATCTACACGCTGGCAGACGAGACGGGGAATGCCGAGATCATCGCGATCGACCTGCTGGCCCAGGCCGAGCACGACGTTCACACCCGCGTCGGCCTTCTCACCACCCATCGTCCGCTGGCGGACGCCGTGATCGCCGAGGTCGAGCGGCAGTTGCAAACGCTGTCCACCGCCGCGGTCGCGCGCGTCGCCTGGGAGCGACAGGGCGAGGTGACGGTCTGCGAGAGCGAGGCGGACCTCATCGCCTATTCCGACTGGATCGCCGCCGAGCATCTTCAGGTCCACACGCGGGACGCCAAGGGGCTGGCTGCGCGCCTGTCGGGCTACGGCTCGCTTTTCATCGGCACCAAAGCGAGCGTCGTCTATTCCGACAAGTGCTGCGGCACCAACCACACGCTGCCGACCATGGGCGCGGGGCGCTACACCGGCGGGCTCTGGGTCGGCTCCTATGTGAAGATCGCCACCCATCAATGGCTGGAGGACGAGGGTGTCGCGACGGTGGCCCCGCCCGCCGTCCGTCAGAGCGCCAGCGAGGGGCTGGAAGGCCACCGCCGCGCTGCCGCGCTACGCTTGGAGAAGCCCGAGCTTTTCGCCTGACGGCTGGCGAGGCCGAGCGGGAGAGGCGCCCAGTGCCTCCCCCGAAAGCTTAGGCGGGCTCGCGCCGCGATATATGATATGCAGGGTTTCGCACGGAGACGCCTGCTTGTCGAAGATCGAATACCGAACCCTCAACGACCTCGCCTATGACCGCATCCGCGAAGGGCTGATGGCGGCGTCCTTCCATCCCGGCCAGGTCCTGGTGATCCGCACGCTGGCCGAGAGCTACGGCATCTCGACGACGCCGGTGCGCGAGGCGTTGCAGCGGCTGGTGGCCGAGCGTCTTTTGGTTCTCTTGCCCAACCGCTCCATTGCCGTGCCGGGCCTGGAGGCGGCGAAATATGCCGAGATCGCGCGCATCCGCTGCGAGCTGGAGGGCTTGGCGGCGGAACTCGCCACGCCGCGCCTCGGCAAGCCTGCCTTGCGAAAGCTCGCCAAGCTCGTCTCCGATATGGACGCCAGTCTGGAGCGGCGCGATCACGACGCCTACCGCCGAGAGAACCAAGCCTTTCACTTCGCGATCTATTCCGAATGCGGTTCGCCGCGCCTGTTCCAGCTGATCCAGGATCTCTGGAGCGAGACCGGCCCCTATATGAAGGAGCTCTTCGGCGCGCCGGCCTACGAGCCCAAGGCCAACGAGGCGCATCAGGCGCTGCTGCGGGCGCTGGACCGGCGCGAGCCCAAGACCGCGCGCGCCAGCGTCATCGCCGATCTCACCGTCGCCGGCGGATTCCTGATCCCGCATCTCGAAGCGCTGGAAGCCTCACGCGACGGTAAGGCCAAGACGTCGACTTAAGCCGTCGCTTTCAGCGAGTCGGAGAGAACGGACACGAAGAGATCGGCATTCTCGCGGGTGAAGACGAGCGGCGGGCGGATCTTCAGGCTGTTGTGGTTCTTGCCCGAGATCGAGATCAGAACGCCGCGCTCGCGCATGGCGTTGACGACGCGCGAGGCGCGCTCGCGGTCGGGCGTCCGGCTCGCGCGGTCCTCGACGAACTCCACCGCCAGAAACAGCCCGACGCCGCGCACGTCGCCCACCGCCTCGACCCCGGCGCAGGCTTCTTCGATGCCGTGGAGAAGCGCGCGCCCGGTCTCCAGCGCGTTGAGCTGCAGGCCCTCCGTCTCGATCGCGTCGAGCACCGCCATGGCGGCGGCGCAGGACACGGCATTGCCGCCGAACGTATTGAAATAGCGCGCGTTGCGGCCGAACCGGTCGACCACCTCCGGCTTCATGACGACCGCCGAAATCGGCTGTCCGTTGCCCATGGGCTTGCCGAGCGTCACCATGTCCGGCACCACGCCATGCCGCTCGAAGCCCCACATGGCTTCGCCCGTGCGCCCGAAGCCGGGCTGCACCTCGTCCGCGACGAAGAGACCGCCCGCCGCGCGGATCGCCTCCGCCGCGCCGACTAGGAACCCGGTGGGGCCGGTCAGGACCCCGTCGCTGGTGAAGAGCGTGTCGACGATCAGGATTGCCGGCTTGATGCCATGGCGCTTGAGATCGCGGATCGCCGCCTCGACATCGCGTCTGAACGCGGCCCCGACGTCCTCACCGGCCAGATGATAGCGGTCGGGCGCCGGCACGGTGCGCACATGGGCGCCGAGATCGACCGAGGCGCCCAGCGAGGGCGAGAAGGCGGCGACGGCTTCGGTGATCCCGTGATAGGCGTTTTCGGTGACGATCACGCCCTGTCCGCCCGTGTGCGCCTTGGCGATGCGCAGCGCGAGATCGTTCGCCTCGCTGCCCGTGCAGGCGAACATGACCTGGGAAAGGTCCGTGGGGAAGGTCGCCGTCAGCCGCTCGGCATAGTCGAGGATCGCGGTGTGGAGATAGCGCGTGTTGGTGGCGAGCGTGCCGACCTGGGCGCGGATCGCCTCCACGACGCGGGGGTGGCAATGGCCGATCGAGGTGACGTTGTTGTAGGCGTCGAGAAAGCGCCGGCCCGTCTCGTCATAAAGCCAGACCCCCTCGCCGCGCACGAGATGGAGCGGCGAGTCGTACATCAGCCGATAGGCCGGCCCCAGCGTGCGCGCCCGGCGCTCGATCAAACCCGCGTTCTCCGGCGAAACGTCGCCGCGTCCGGGGACGAAGGCGTTCGGCATGGCGAGGTCGGCGGCGGAACTCATGAGGCACGACTCCAGCGGGCGTGAGGCGAAGGCTTTTGGCGCTTGGTCGCTAGGGTGCGAGCAGGGCGAGCAAGGGCCTTCGAGCTCTTGGGTTTGATGCATGATATATCATTGACCGAAGTGTGGAAAGTGCCGGCCGTGACTTGCTTGGCTGATCGTGTGAACGCCGGCCGAGATATGGACTAAACCGATTGATCGGCGGCCGGTATATGATATATCATGATAGCAAATCATGTCGTCCTCATCTGAGCGTCTTGCCACATAGGGTTGATCCGTCCCCCTCTCGCGCACCCTTCGGAGTCTCCATCCCTCATGTCCACAGGTTCCGACGGAGCAAAAGAAGCAAAAAACGCCTTCACGACGAGCGCGCCGGACTTTTCCTTGAGCGAGATCGAGGCCTTGGTGGCGGCGCGCTATGGGCTCGCCGGGCGCGCCTCGTTTCTGACGAGCGAGCGCGATCTCACCGTGCGAGTCGATGCCTCGGGCGGCGAAAGTTTCGTCCTCAAGATCGCCAATGCGGCGGAAGACCCCGCCGTCTCCGAGTTCCAGAACCGCGCGCTCGAACACCTCGAACGGATCGCGCCGGATGTGCCGGCCTCTCGCCTCGTGCCGACTTTGGACGGCGCGTCTGAATTCCTAGCGGAGAAGCACGGTCAGCCGCATTTCACCCGGCTCCTGACCTGGCTTCCCGGCCGCCCGCTTTTCGGCACGCCCCAAACCGCGCCGCAGATGCGCGCACTCGGGACCGCGCTCGGCCAGCTCGCCAAGGCGCTGTCGAACTTTCGCCATCCGGCCGCCGACCACGAGATTGTTTGGGATCTGAGGCGCGTGCCGCAACTGATTCCGCTCACGGCCCATGTCGGGGACGACGCCTTGCGCGAGCGGGTGGAAGCGGCCTTCCTGCGGTTTCGCGACGAAATCCTGCCGCTGGCGCCGGGCTTTCGCACGCAGGTCGTGCACAACGACTTCAACCCGTTCAATCTCCTAGTCGCGCCGGACGACAGCGACCGGGTCACCGGCATTCTCGACTTCGGCGATCTCGTCTCGACCTCAGCGATCTACGATCTCGCCATCGCCTGCGCCTATCAGGTGGCGGAGGATGGGCCGCCGCTCGCCTTCGTGGCGGAGCTGCTGGCAGGCTATCACGCGGTCCATCCCGTGCCCGAACGGGAGGTCGATCAGCTTTTCGATCTCATCGCCGCCCGCCATGCGATGACCATCACGATCGGGGAATGGCGCGCCAGCCGTTATCCCGACAACGCCGCCTATATCCTGCGCAACCACGCGCGGGCGCGCGCCGCTATGACCCGTTGCGCCGCCCTGCCCCGCGCCGAGGCTCAGTCGATCTTGCGCCGGGCCTGCGGCTATGCGTAGACCTTAACCGTGGTCGAAACCGCCCGCCCGATCCATCTCGCCCAGCACCGGCGAGGGGCGGTCCAGCGACAGTCCGGCCTCGCCGAAGCGGATCGGCGTGCGCAGTCCCGGCACCCCGCCCGGCGCGATCCGCAGGCCGCGATGGGTCACCTGCGGATCGTCGAAGACATCGGCCAGCGTGTTGATCGGCCCGGCGGGCACGCCCTCGCGCTCCAGCGCGGCCAGAAACTCGTCGCGCGAGCGGCGCGCCAGCCGCTCCGTCATGACAGGCACCAGAACCGCCCGGTTCGCGACACGCGCCTCGTTGGTGGCGAAGCGTTCGTCCGTTGCGAGCTCCGATAGGCCAAGCTCGGCGGCCAGCCGGGCGAACTGCCGGTCGTTGCCGCAGGCGATCACGACATGCCCATCGGCGACGGGAAAGCTTTGGTAGGGCACGATATTGGGATGGGCGTTGCCGAGCCGCATCGGCGCCACGCCGCTGGCGAAATAGTTCAACGCCTGGTTGGCGAGGACGCCGGTCATGCAGTCCATCAGTGCCATGTCGATCCGGTCGCCGCGCCCGGTGCGCTCGCGCCGCGCCAAGGCGGCCTGGATCGCGATCGTGCCGTAGAGGCCGGTGAAGATGTCGGCGAAGGCGACGCCGATCTTCTGCGGCTCGCCCTCGGGATCGCCGGTCAAGTCCATGATGCCGCTCATGGCTTGAATCATGAAATCGTAGCCGGCCCGCGCGGCATAGGGCCCGTCCTGACCGAAGCCGGTGACGGAGCAATAAACGAGGCGCGGATTGCCGTCCGAAAGGCTCTCGTAGTCGAGTCCGTATTTGGCGAGCCCGCCGACCTTGAAGTTCTCCACCAGCACGTCCGCCTCGAGCGCCAGCCGTCGCACCAGCGCGCGGTCCTCCTCCATGGCGAAATCCGCGACGAGCGACCGCTTGCCCCGGTTGCAAGCGTGGAAATACGCCGCCACCCGCTCGCCTCCGTGGGTGACGAAGGGCGGACCCCAGCGGCGCGTGTCGTCGCCTGCGGGCGCCTCGACCTTGATCACCTCCGCGCCGAGATCGGCCAGCGTCTGGCCGATCCAGGGTCCGGCCAGGATGCGGGCGAGTTCCAGAACCTTGAGGCCCTTGAGCGGCGCGTCCGCCTTGCCCTCCGATGGCATCAGAAGAAAGCCTGCAGGCCGGTCTGCGCCCGGCCGAGGATCAGGGCATGAACGTCGTGCGTGCCCTCGTAGGTGTTCACCGTTTCCAGGTTCTGCGCGTGGCGCATCACGTGGTACTCGCCCATGATGCCGTTGCCGCCATGCATGTCCCTCGCCTCGCGGGCGATGGCCAACGCCTTGCCGCAATTGTTGCGTTTCACCAGCGAGATCATCTCCGGGGCCATGCGGCCCTCGTCGAACAGGCGGCCGACGCGCAGCGCCCCTTGCAGACCCAGCGCGATCTCGGTCTGCATGTCGGCGAGCTTGCGCTGGACGAGCTGCGTCTGTGCCAGGGGACGGCCGAACTGCGTGCGCTCCAGCGTGTAGCTTCGCGCCCGGTGCCAGCAATCTTCCGCCGCGCCCATCGCGCCCCAGGAGATCCCGTAGCGCGCCCGGTTGAGGCAGCCGAACGGCCCTTTCAGGCCCGACACGTTGGGAAGCAGCGCGTCTTCGCCGACTTCCACTCCGTCCAGAACGATCTCGCCCGTCACCGAGGTGCGCAGCGACAGCTTGCCCTCGATCTTCGGCGCGGACAGGCCCTTCATGCCCTTTTCCAGAACGAAGCCACGGATCGCGCCGTCATGCGCGGCCGATTTCGCCCAGACCACGAAGACATCGGCGATCGGCGAATTGGAAATCCACATCTTGGCGCCCGACAGGCGGTAGCCGCCATCGATCCGCTCGGCCTTGGTGCGCATGCCGCCGGGGTCCGAACCGGCATCGGGCTCGGTCAGGCCGAAGCAGCCGATCCATTCGCCGGAAGCGAGCTTCGGCAGATACTTTTGCCGCTGCGCCTCGGTGCCATAGGCATGGATCGGATACATGACGAGCGAGGATTGCACGCTCATCATCGAGCGATAGCCAGAATCCACCCGCTCCACGGCGCGGGCCACCAGCCCATAGGCGACATAGGAGGCGCCGGCGCAGCCATAGTCCTCCGGCAGCGTGACGCCGAGAAGCCCGAGTTCGCCCATCTCGCGGAAGATCGATGCGTCCACCGTCTCCCTGGCATAGGCCTCGACCACGCGCGGTCGCAGCCGCTCCTCGGCGAACTGCGTCGCCGTCTCGAAGATCATCCGCTCGTCGTCGCTGAGCTGCTCGGCGAGATGGAACGGATCGGCCCAGTCGAAGGCGGCGGGCGCGGCGGAATGGTCGGGCTTGGTGGTCGGGGCGGCGGACATGGCTGCTCCTTCGGGGGCATCGGAAGCGCCATGTAACGTTGCGCGCCGCCCTTGTTCAAACGACAATCGTTTCTGAGTTCATCGGGAAAGTCGATCAACCTCCATGCGCAACGTCCATCATCCCACGGTCGCGGAGCTGCGCGCCTTCGTCGCCTGCATGGAAAAGGGATCGGTGACGGCGGCGGCCGACAGCCTGTCGCTGACCCAGAGCACGGTCAGCCGATCGCTCGCCCTGCTGGAGGAGAAGCTCGGCGTGCCGCTGTTCCACCGTGTGCGAAAGCGCCTCGTGCCCTCCGATGCTGGTCGTCTCTTCGCGGTGGACGCGGCCGGCATCCTGGCCCGGCTGGAAGAGGCGACCGTCAAGACCATGGCCTTCGGCGGGCGGCGGGACATCCTCAATCTCGCCGTGCTACCGACCTTCGCCTCGCGCTGGCTGACGCCGCGCTTGCAAGGCTTTTCGACTTCCGCGCCGGAGATCAGCCTCAACCTCGCCGCGCGCCTGCTTCCCGTCGATCACGAGCGGTACGGGTTCGACGCCTCGATCCTGCGCACGGCGCAAGGGCCGGCTGGGTTCGGCGCTCTGATGCTCGAAACGGATCGGCTGGTGCCCGTAGCCAGTCCGCGTCTGATGGAGGGCGGGGCGGTGCGGGACGCCGGTGCGCTTCTGGCGCTGCCCCTGCTGCAGCAGGCGACGCGGCCGACGCTTTGGCTGGAATGGTTTCGCGAGGCGGGGCTCGACGTTCGCAACATCCTGCGCGGCCATCGCTTCGACCAGTTCGCCACCGTGGTGGAAGGCGCCGTGGCCGGGCTCGGCGTGGCGCTGGTGCCCGACTTCGCCGTCCGCCGCGAGCTGGAGGCCGGGCTTCTCGTGCCCGCCTCGCCCCGCACGCTCAGCCTCGCGCCGCCTTATACGTTGGTCTATCCCCAGCGCAGCGTGGAGCGCTCCGCCTTCCGCACGTTCCTGCGATGGCTGACGGAGCTCGCGGCGGAGGCGCCGTCTCAATTGGCCGGTACGGCCCCGGACGGCACGGGCGCGCGCGAGCCGTCCGCCGGCGTCGTGCCCCCGGGGCCGACCGTGACGGACGGACCGCCGCTGCCGGAATAGAAGGCGACCGCCAGCACGACGAGGACGATCGCGGCGGTCACGACCATCCAGGTCGAGCCTCGGCGACGGTTGAGAGGTTTGGGCGATTTGGGCATGGGCGCTCCTTCGGTGACATAGCTAGGGCGCGCGGCGCGAACAGGTGCCGGTCATCGTTCATACTTTCGTAACCGGCCATTCCGTCCGCGCGGGTCTCCCATTCCGGCTTTACGCTACTGCGGGAGAAGCGAAGCGCCTATGTTCGGCTTGTCAGCAAACACCAAGCAGGAACCGGCCACCATGGACGAGAGGCCGGACACTTAGGAAAACCCATGAACCTCGCTCGCTCCTTCAGCACCTGGCGCCAGTATCGCAACACCACCAACGAGCTAAACCGTCTTTCGCAGCGCGAACTCGCCGATCTCGGCATTGCGCGCGCGGACATCCCGGCCATCGCCCGTCAGGCGACGCGCTAACAGTTTCACGCTTTCGCCTCGGCCGGTCCTCCCCCGGTCGCGGCGCTCGAGCCGAACGGGTCCTCCCCCCTTTCGGCTTACCCCTGACGCCCTTGCCGGTCCTCCCCCGGCGAGGGCGTTTTCATTTGTGCAGTCTTCCAATGGCTGTGACGGGCTCTCGCTGCTTTCCAGCAAAGCGTCCCGGTTCACGGCAGCCCTTCCCTGCCGCATCGTCGTCAGTCAGGAGCATGGGACTCTCGCAAGGGCCCGGCGGATCAGCGGCGCATCACGCCAGCGTGAATGAGGTTCGGCCCCCTCTTGCCCGTTCGTGAGCATTTGAAACGAAGGGTTCGCTGATTGTCTCCAATCTGTGGCGCCGCCGTCACGGACAGGACTTCGGCAAGGCGCTAGGTTTGCCTATGGTCCTGCATTTTCTCCGCTTTCCCGTCGTTGCACCGATCGTCGCCGCGTCGCTTCTTGGTGCCTGCACCAGCATGAGCGGCCCGCAGGATCTCTTGGGAAGCGTGTCTCCGGCGCCGGCGCAGCAGCAGGTCACGAGTGGCACGTTGCCACCGCCCCCTGGCCTGTCGGCCCATCCCCAAAGCGCGCCTTTGACCCCCGGCCGGATCGCCTCGTCCGCGCAACCCGCTCCCGTGGTCGATCTGGAGGAGCGCGTGCCGGAAACGCCGACCATGCGGGTCGAAGCGCTGGGCGATCTGCCGCGCCGAGCGGACGGCGTCATGATCCTTCCCCCCGCGCCGCGTCTCGACGTGATCGATATCGGGGCCGTGCGGGACGGTCTGGCCGGGACGCCGCCGCGCTCGGCCCGCTCCGCGCCGGTAACCTCCCCCTCCGCGTCACCCGCCGCGCAAGGCCAGGGCGGTCTGCTCTAGGAACCCGCGCGGTCTTCGGCTCGGCCCCACACTCAGCCGCTAGGTTCCGCAGAAGGTTCGGTAGGCCCTCTCTCTGGCCGGCGGCAAGGCGGCGTAGGCGGCGAGGTCCGGTTTGTCGAGATAGGGCTCGGCCAGAGCCTCGTTCAGATGCTCGAACGGACCGGTGTCGCCGCCCATCGCCGCGGCGAGCGCGTTCTCGACGAGGTGATTGCGGGGGATCACGGCGGGGTTTGCCGCGTCCATCGCGGCTTGGCGCTCGCCCGGCCCCATCGGCTCCTTTGCAAGTCGCGCGCGCCAGCGCATGGCCCAGCCGTCATAGGCGGCGGGGTCAGTGAAAAGGGCGCGCAGCCCCGCATCGGCCTGCTCTGCCTCGGCAGCTTTGCCCAGCCCTCGGAATGTCAGGGTGAAGTCGGCGCCCTGCTCGGCCATGGCCTTCAGAAGGTCTTGGATCAGCGCGGCGTCCTCCTCCTGCCGTTCGCTCAACCCGATCTTGCGCCGGAAACCGTCGAAATAGGCGGTGTTGAACGCCTCGGCGAAACCGGACAGCGCGTCCTTTGCGATCTCGACCGCTTCCCCTTCCTCGGGCGCGAGCTGCGGCAGCAGGCATTCGGCGAGGCGCGCGAGGTTCCAGTTCGCGATCGCCGGCTGGTTGCCATAGGCGTAGCGCCCGTTCCGGTCGATCGAGGAGAAGACGGTCGCGGGATCGTAGGCGTCGAGAAAGGCGCATGGGCCGTAGTCGATCGTCTCGCCGGCGATCGACATGTTGTCGGTGTTCATGACGCCGTGGACGAAGCCGACCTGCATCCAGCGCGCCACCAGCGCCGCCTGCCGCGCGCAGACGCCTTCCAAGAGGGCGCGGACGGGATGGGGTGCGGCGGCGGCCTCGGGATAGTGCCGCTCGATCACATGCTGGGCCAGTTGGGCGAGCGCCGCGTCGTCGCCACGCGCGGCGAAGAACTGGAACGTGCCGATGCGAATGTGGCTCGAGGCGACGCGGGTCAGCACCGCGCCCGGCAGGGCGGTCTCGCGGTACACATCCTCGCCCGTCGCGACCGCCGCCAGCGCCCGTGTCGTCGGAATGCCGAGCGCGGCCATGGCTTCGCTGACGATGTACTCGCGCAGGACCGGGCCGAGGCCCGCCCGCCCATCGCCGCCGCGCGAGAAGGGTGTCGGCCCGGAGCCCTTCAGCTGGATGTCGCGGCGGCGCCCTTGCCGGTCCACCACCTCGCCGAGAAGGATCGCCCGCCCGTCTCCCAGCTGCGGCACGAAATTGCCGAACTGATGCCCGGCATAGGCGGCGGCCAGAGGCTCGGCCCCCTCCGGGACCTTGTTGCCGGACAGGATCTCGGCGCCCTCGGTGCTATCCAGCGCGTCCGCGTCGAGCCCGAGCTCGGAGGCCAGCGGGCGGTTCAGCTTGACGAGGCGCGGCGCTGCGACGCGCGTCGGCAGAACGCGCCGATGAAAGGTGTCTCCAAGGCTGACATAGCTGTTGCTGAAGGGAAAATGGGTCGTCATGCGCTCCGCCTTGCTTGCCTGCACCGTTGAGGACCGCCGGCTATCCGTCGTCGGGCATCTAGCGCACCGAACGGAAATCTCGCGGGGGCTGGCCCAGCGGATCATCGCACCGGACAATTCGACGCGAAGGCCCAGCCGTGCGGCCTCGTATCGATCACGCTTGGTTTCTCTCCAGCACAATCCCTTCGACTATCCCTTCACCCGCAGGTCATGTCCCGGGCCTGACGGAGAGACGAGAGCCCGCCGACGAATTTTCTCCCAGCGACGCGCAAAAGAAAATAATCTATCTCACCTATGGATAGATAGAATTTATGCTCCGGCCCGTATCGTCACGATCGGACAGCGAAGCGCATGGCTCCCCTTCGAATTCTCGGCCTTTCCGGCAATGTCACGCAGCCCTCTCGCACCGCCGCTCTGGTGGCCAGCGTCGTCGAGCGGCTTGCCGAGCTGACCGGGGGAGAGGGCGATCTCGTCCAGCTGGCCGACGCTGCCCCGCATGTGCTCTCGGCGCTGACCCGCGCGACCGTGGGCGAAAAGGGCGAGGCGATCCTGCGCCGGGTGGAGACCGCCGATCTGCTCGTGGTCGGCTCGCCTGTCTACCGCGCGTCCTACACCGGCGCGCTGAAACATTTGTTCGATCTCGTGGATTTCAACGCGCTGGCCGGCAAGCCGGCGATCCTCGCCGCCACGGGCGGCAGTCCGTTGCACGGGCTCGTCACCGACCACCAGCTTCGGCCGCTCCTGTCCTTCTTCCGCGCGCTCACCCTGCCGACCACGCTTTATGCCGTGGAGGCCGATTTCACCGATTACCGGCTGGACAGCCCGGCCATCGCCGCGCGGATCGAGCGCGCGGCGCAGGAGGCCGCCGCGCTTCTGGCCGGCGCGCCGGCCCGCGCAGCGCAGCCGATCGCCGTCGCTCTTCACCGCTGACCCATCCTTCAGGAGGAAACCCATGTCCGCACCGACCGAGAACCACGCGCTGAAATTCGCCTATTGGGTGCCGAACGTCTCCGGCGGCCTGGTGATCTCGAACATCGAGCAGCGCACCAGCCATCATCCCCAATACAATCGCGAGCTGGCGCAGATCGCCGAACGCGCGGGCTTCGACTATGCGCTGAGCCAGATCCGCTTCACCGCCGGCTACGGCGCGGACGAGCAGCACGAGAGCGTGTCCTTCAGCCAGGATCTTCTGGCCGCGACCACCAGCCTCAAGGTCATCGCCGCTATCCTCCCGGGACCATGGAACCCGGCCTTGGCGGCCAAGCAGCTTGCGACCATCAGCGTGCTCAGCGGCGGGCGTATCGCGGTCAATATCGTGTCGGGTTGGTTCCGGGGCGAGTTCCACGCCATCGGAGAGCACTGGCTCGACCATGACGAGCGCTATCGCCGCTCGGAGGAGTTCATCCGCTCGCTGCGCGGCATCTGGAGCGAGGATTCCTTCACCTTCCGGGGCGACTTCTACCGCTTCAACGATTATTCGCTGAAGCCCAAGCCGGTCGATCCGCAACCCGAAATCTTCCAGGGCGGGTCGTCCCGCGCCGCGCGCGACATGGCCGCCCGCGTCTCGGACTGGTACTTCACCAACGGAAACACGCCCGAGGGCCTCGCGGCCCAAGTCGAGGACATCCGCGCCAAGGCGGCCGAGCACGGGCGCTCGGTCAAGGTCGGCATCAACGCCTTCGCTATCGTGCGCGACACGGAGGAGGAAGCCTTCGCCGTGCGCGACGAGATCGTCGCCAAGGCCAACCCGGACGCGGTCAAGGCCTTCGGCCACGAGGTGAAGAATGCCGGCAAGGCCTCGCCGGAAGGCGAAGGCAACTGGGCCAAATCGAGCTTCGAGGACCTCGTTCAGTACAATGACGGCTTCCGCACCAACCTGATCGGCACGCCGCTTCAGGTCGCCGAGCGCATCGTGGCGCTGAAGCGGGCGGGCGCCGATCTCGTGCTGCTCGGCTTCCTTCATTTCCAGGAAGAGGTCGAAGCCTTCGGTCGCACCGTTCTACCGCTGGTTCGCGAACTGGAAGCAGAGGGCGACACGCAGCGGCTCGCGGCGGAATAGCGCGCCCAAATCCCAACGCCATCAGGAGATGACGAGATGACGGTCTTCCCCCTGGAAGCCCTGCCGACCTCGCGCGCGCCGATCCGCCCGATCCGGTCAACACTGGCGCGAGCCGACAGCGCCATGTCGAGCGAGACCGCGCTGGCGCTGTCGGGCGTGTCGCTCTCCTTCGGCGGCGTCGCGGCGCTGAGTAATATCGACCTCACTGTCCGGCCGGGCGAGATCCGCGCCATCATCGGCCCCAACGGCGCCGGCAAGAGTTCGCTGGTCAATGTGCTGAGCGGCCTCTACCGGCCCGACCGGGGTCAAATCCGTATCGGCGATCGCAGCGTGTCCAGCGTGCGGGCCAGTCGCCTCGCGTCGCTCGGCATCGCCCGCACCTTCCAGAACCTCGCCCTGTTTCGCGGCCTGTCGGTTCGCGACAACGTGGCGGCGGGCCTCACCCATCGGCGCCGGGCGACCTGGTTCGGCCATGTCCTTGGCTCGCCCGGCGCGCGCCGGGAGCGGGCACGGGACAGCGCCGAGGTGGAGGAGGTGCTGGCCCAGCTTCACCTGTCGGCCCACGCCGATCGGCTGGCCGGCGGCCTGCCTTACGGGCTGCAGAAGCGGGTGGAACTCGCTCGCGCCCTGGTGGCGCGCCCGCGCGTCCTGCTGCTCGACGAGCCGATGGCCGGGATGACGGCTGGGGAAAAGGTCGAAATGGCGGGCTTCGTGCGCGAGGCGCGCGATCGGCTGGGCACAACGGTGGTGCTGATCGAGCATGATATCGGCATCGTCATGGGCCTGTCGGACCATGTCGCCGTGCTCGACTACGGACGCAAGATCGCCGACGGCACGCCGGCGGAGGTGTCCGCCGACCCTGCCGTGATCGCCGCCTATCTCGGCACGGTCCCGGCGGAGGCGGCGTAATGGCCGAGGGGTTCGACTGGCTCTTCTTCACCGAGGTTCTCGTCGGCGGGCTCCTCGCCGGCGTCATGTACTCGCTGGTCGCGATCGGCTTCGTCCTGATCTACAAGACCTCGGGCGTCCTCAACTTCGCGCAAGGCGCGATGCTGCTTTTCGCGGCGCTGACCTTTGTCAGCCTGGTCGAGCGCGGCCTTCCCTTCGTGCTGGCCCTCATTGCCACGCTTCTGGTCATGGCCGTGCTGGGCCTTGCCATCGAGCGGGCGGTGCTGCGGCCCCTCACCAACCGCCCGCCCATCACCCTGTTCATGGCGACGCTCGGCCTCGCCTATGTCATCGAGGGCGCGGCGCAGCTTCTCTGGGGCACGCAGGTCCATGCGCTGGATCTCGGCATCGAGGATCTGCCCTTCGATGTCGGCGGCGTCTTCGTCTCGCAGTTCGACCTGTTCGCCGCCGCCACCGCCGGCCTTCTGGTGGTTGGCCTCATCGCCTTCTTCCGCTGGACGCGCATCGGCCTCGGCTTTCGCGCCGTCGCGGACGATCAATACGCCGCCCTTGCGGTCGGCCTGCGCCTGCCGGTGATCTGGGCCAGCGTGTGGACGGCGGCAGGCGTCGTCGCCCTGGTCGCCGGTCTTCTCTGGGGCGCGCGGCTGGGCGTCCAGTTCTCGCTGTCGCTCGCGGTGCTCAAGGCCCTGCCCGTTCTGGTTCTCGGCGGCTTCGACTCGATCCTCGGCGCAATCGTCGGCGGCCTTCTGATCGGCGCGGGCGAAAAGCTGGCCGAGGTCTATCTCGGCGAAATGTTCGGCGGCGGCATCGAGAGCTGGTTCGCCTATGTCGTGGCGCTGGCCTGCCTGTTGGTTCGTCCGGGCGGCCTGTTCGGCAAGTCCGTGGTCGAGAGGGTCTGAAGCCATGTCCACCCTACCGCTCGACCGGCCCGCGGTCCGACCCCGCCGGCCGGCCCCCACGGCGATCCTCGCGCTTCTGGCCCTCGCCTACGGCATCGTGCCGCTCGTCGGCACGGACTATCTCTTCGACGCGCTGCTGACCCCCTTTCTAGCGCTCAGCCTCGCCGCGCTCGGGCTCAATCTCCTGACCGGTTATGCCGGCCAGCTTTCGCTCGGCTCGGCCGCCTTCATGGGGGTCGGCGCCTTTGCCGCCTTCAATCTGGAGCTGCGCCTGCCCGGTCTTCCGCTTCTCGCCTCGATCGCGCTCGCGGGCGTCTGCGCGGCGGCCGTGGGTCTCGTCTTCGGTCTGCCGAGCCTCCGCCTTCGCGGCTTCTATCTCGCGGTCTCGACGCTCGCCGCGCAGTTCTTCGTCACCTGGGCGCTTACCAAGTTCGGCTGGTTCTCCAACGACAGCCCGTCCGGCGTGATCGACGCCCCGCCGCTGCGCATCGCCGGCTTCACGTTCGCCTCACCCGCCGAGCGCTATCTCTTCTCGCTCACGCTGGTCGCCGGCCTGACCTACCTCGCCCACCGGCTGGTGCGCTCGCCGATCGGCCGCGACTTCGTCGCGGTGCGCGACAACGAGACGGCGGCGCGCATTATCGGCGTGCCTGTGCTGCGCACCAAGCTTCTGGCCTTCGCCCTGTCCTCCTTCGTGATCGGCGTTGCCGGGGCGCTCTGGGCCTTCGCCTATCTCAGGACCGTCGAGCCGCACGGCTTCAATCTCGACCGGTCCTTCCAGATCCTGTTCATCGTCATCATCGGCGGGCTCGCGACGCTTCGTGGCGCTTTTCTCGGCGCGGCGCTGATCGTGGTCTTTCCGCTGCTTCTGTCCCGCGCCGGACAGGCGCTGTTCGGCTCCGTGTTCGACAGCGGCGCCATCGAGATGACGCAGCGCATGATCCT
Source organism: Aureimonas sp. AU20 (assembly GCF_001442755.1). Lineage (NCBI taxonomy): Bacteria > Pseudomonadati > Pseudomonadota > Alphaproteobacteria > Hyphomicrobiales > Aurantimonadaceae > Aureimonas > Aureimonas sp. AU20. Next base: position 362,787 of record NZ_CP006368.1, read on the forward strand.
CGGCGCCCTCATCATCCTGTTCCTGATCCTCGAACCCGACGGCCTCGCCGCCCTGTTCGACCGCCTGAAGCGCCGGCTCCTGCCCCAGCGTTGAACGCGGCCGCCCTTTCCCACCACACCGATGTCGAACCGCACGGCGCTTCGACAAACGCCCGGAGTTTGCCCGATGAAACCGCTTTCGCTTCTTCGATCCGCCGCCCTATCGACGGCTCTCGGCCTTGCCGCGCTGGGTCTTGCCTGCGCCCACGGGGCCCGTGCCGACGAGCAGTACTTCCCGCTCCAGAGCTACCGCGTCGGCCCCTATGCCGCCGGCGGCACGGGCTTCTTCGGCGGGTTCATCGACTATCTCAACCTCGTCAACACGCGCGACGGCGGGGTCAACGGCGTCAAGCTGACCTGGAGCGAGGGCGAGACGCAATACGAGGTGGAAAAGGGGGTCGAGGTCTACGAGCGCCTGAAGACCCATCCCGACATTGCAGCCTGGAACCCGCTCTCGGTCGGCATCGCCTATGCCATGATCGACCGGATCACGCAGGACAAGGTGCCGCTCGTCACCATCAACCACGGCCGCACGGACTCCACCGACGGCCGCGTCTTCCCCTATGTCTTCCCGCTGCTGCTCAACCCCTATAGCGAGACGTCGGGCATCGTGAACTACATCGCCGCCAAGGAGGGCGGGCTGGAGAAGCTGAAGGGCAAGAAGCTCGTGGTGCTCTACCACGGCTCGCCCTACGGCAAGGAGACGATCCCGATCTACGAGCTCTTGGCCGAGCAATACGGCTTCACCGTGCAGCAGATCGAGGTGCCTCATCCCGGCAACGAGCAGCAGGCGCAATGGCTGACGATCCGCCGCGCCAAGCCGGATTATGTCGTTCTGCGCGGCTGGGGTGTGATGAACCCCGTGGCGCTGAAGACCGCGCAGAAGACGGGCTTCCCGGCGGACCATATCGTCGGCAACGTCTGGTCCAATTCGGAAGAGGACGTGAAGCCGGCGGGCGACGCCGCCAAGGGCTACACCGCGATCACCACCCAGGCCTCGGGCAACAGCTATCCCGTGGTGCAGGAGATCATCAAGACGCTCTACGACAAGGGCCAGGGCAACCTAGCGGACACGAGCCGCATCGGCTCGGTCTACCACAATCTCGGCATCGTCAACGGTATCCTGAACGTCGAGGCGATCCGCATCGCGCAAGAGAAGTTCGGCAAGCGAACGCTGAGCGGCGACGAGGTGCGCTGGGGCTTCGAGCATCTCCGGCTCGACCCAGCCCGCGTCGAGGCGCTGGGCGCCAAGGACCTGTTCCACTCGATCAACGTCACCTGGGACAATCACGAGGGCGAGGGCCGCGTGACCTTCCAGCAATGGGACGGGCAGAAGTGGAACGTCGTGTCCGACTGGATCGCGCCGGACTGGGCGCTGCTGCGCCCGATCATCGAGAAGTCGGCCGAAGCCTACGCTAGGGAAAAGGGCATTCAGCTGCGCACCGCCGAGGATGCCGAGAAGGTCGCCTCGGGCAAGCAGGCCGCCGCGCAGTAAGGCGCCTTTCCGCCGCTGGAGGAAGCCTCCAGCGGCTCCTCCCCCGTCCTTCGGATAGGCCCGCCATGTCCGCTCTCGATTCCAGCCCGCCTCTTCTCGACATCGGCTCGGTGCATGCCGTCTACAACGAGGCGATCCTTGCCTTGTCCGGCGTCTCGCTCACCGTCCGAAAGGGCGAGATCGTCGCGCTTCTCGGCTCCAACGGCGCCGGCAAGTCGACGGTTCTCAAGGCCGTGTCGCGGCTTCTCAAGGCCGAACGCGGGCGCCTCACGCGCGGCCATATCCGCTTCGAGGGTGAGGACGTCGCCGCGCTAGGCCCCGGCGAACTCGTTCGTCGCGGCCTCGTGCCGGTTCTGGAGGGGCGCCATTGCTTCAAGTCGCTGAGCGTCGAGGAGAATTTGCTGACGGGCGCGCTCGGGCGCGGCTCCAGCCGGCGCGAGGCCGCGCAGGATCTCGAGCGCGTCTATAGCTTCTTCCCCCGCCTCGTCCAGAAGCGGCGTCTGGCGGCCGGGCTGGTTTCGGGCGGCGAGCAGCAGATGGTGGCGATCGGGCGCGCCTTGATGGGCCGCCCGCGCCTTCTGGTGCTGGACGAGCCCTCGATGGGCCTCGCGCCCCAGATCACGCAGACGATCTTCGCGACGCTGGCGGATCTCAATCGCCGCGAGGGCCTGTCGATCCTCGTCGCCGAGCAGAATGCGGCCGTGGCGCTTCACCACGCGAGCAGAGCGGTCGTGATCGAGAACGGCGTCTGCGTCCTTGCCGGCCCGGCCGAGGAGTTGAAGGCGCGGGGCGACATCAGCGCCTTCTATCTCGGCCTCGCGCCGACGCCCCGACCCGCCGCCGGCGCAACCGGCCATTCCCTTCACTGAAAACCCAACAGGAGAGTTCGTCATGACGATCGCCGGTCAGAAGATCGAAGCCGCCGCCAAGGCCGTTCCCGGCCTGCCGCGCCCCTCCGCGCACGCGCATGTCATCGCCGACGACGCCGAGGCGATCGCGGTCGCGACAGCAATCGCTGATCGCATCCGCCCTGGCGCGGCGCGGCGCGACGCCGAGCGGATCTGGCCGGTCGAGGAACTGGACGCCTATTCCCAGTCCGGCCTCTGGTCGATCAACGTGCCGAAGGTCTATGGCGGGCCGGAGGTCTCCTACGCCACGCTCGCCAAGGTGATCGAGATCATCTCGGCCGCCGACCCGTCCATCGGCCAGATCACGCAGAACCATCTCGGCGTGGTGGCGGCCATCCGCACGGTGTCCGACGAAGCGCAGAAGGCGCTTCTGTTTGCCGAGGTGCTGCGGGGCGTGCGCTTTGGCAACGCCTTCTCCGAGTTCGGCTCCAAGCGTGCCGCCGATTTCGAGACGAAGTTTACCGATGCCGGCGATCATGTCGTCGTCACCGGCCGCAAATTCTATTCCAGCGGCGCGCTGCTCGCCCATCTCGTGCCGATCGTCGCCTTGGACGAGGAAGGCCGCGCCTGGTACGCGATCGCCGACCGCAACGCCGAAGGGCTCACCGTGATCGACGACTGGTCCGCCTTCGGCCAGCGGACCACACTGTCTGGCACCGTTCTCGTCGACCATGTGAAAGTGCCCAAGACCCATCTCGTGCCGGGCTACAAGGGCTACGAGGTGCCGACAGTCGACGGCGCGATCTTCCAGATCATCCAGGTCGCCGTGGACACCGGCATCGCCCGCGCGGCGATCGAGGACACGATCGACTTCGTGCGCACCAAGTCGCGCGCCTGGGTGGATTCCGGGCTGGAGCGCGCGTCGGACGATCCCTATACGATCCAGGCGGTGGGCCGCCTGACGCTTCAGCTCCACGCCGCGCAGGCGCTGCAGCACCTCGCCGGCGAGGCGGTGGACCGCGCCGTCGCCGCCCCCTCCGCCGAGAGCGTCGCGGCCGCGCAGATCGCCGTGGCCGAGGCCAAGATCCTGTCCACCGAGATCGCGATCGAGGCGACCAACAAGCTGTTCGAGCTTGCCGGCACCCGCTCCACGCTGGCCGAGCACAATCTCGACCGGCACTGGCGCAACGCCCGCACCCACACGCTGCACGACCCCGTGCGCTGGAAGGTCGCGATCCTCGGCAATCACGCCCTAAACGGCGTCAACCCGCCGCTTCACGCCTGGAGCTGAACGGTTTACGAGCAAACGGGATGTCGCGGTCCGGCGGTAGGGGGCCGCCGGCCGACGCGTCATCGCTTTTAGGAGAGCGATAGACGTCCAACCGCACCGGCACCTCGCAGGATACAGCTTTCGACAACGCTTAGCGAAAGACCCGATGTCGCCCGGTCGATCCGGGCCGGCTTTCACCGCCGATCGAGTGCGCTCGGATCGGCGCCCATCACTTGCGTCCGGGCGCCGGTTTCCGCCTGTAGCATGGCCTGTTGCAACTCGGTGGGGGACGCAGACACGCCGCGCGCCGCCAGATCGCGTTGGACTTCTGCAAGAAGCTCGGCATCCGTCTTTCCGTCGAGCGCGCCCTTCACAAGCGACCGCGCATAGGCGGCGGCCGCTTCTTCATCCTGCCCCATCCGCCCGGCGGCCCAAAGGCCGAAGCGGCGCTCGCGCGCCATCCGGACCAGAAACGCGACCTCCTCGTCATGAACGAATTTCTGCTCGAAAGCCGCTTCGCGATCCGGAAAAATGCTCATCTTTTCCTCCTCCTGGCCGACCGGGTCCGGGACGCGCGGGCCACGAGGCATCGACGCTTGAGAGTTTAGGCGACGGCGAAGTCCGCTCAAGGGCCACGCGGCACACAAGTTCATCTGTGAGCGAAGACCATGGAACCGGAGCGGGGCAGGCTTGGTCCAGCCGGGGCGACGATCGAGCCAAGAGCCGAGCTTTGAATTGTGGGCATCGTCCTTCAGTTGAGGCGACGTCCATCCTCCTTGGCGAAGAGATGGGCATGGTCGGCGCGCCCGGCGACGGACAGGCGCTCTCCGACACGAACGGGGCTGGTTCGGGGGAATTCCACCGTGACCATGCGCTCCTCGCCGATGTCGAGATAGCCGAAGGTCTGGCTGCCCAGGCGCTCCACCACCGAAAGCTCGCCCGTGAACCAGGCGGCCTCCGGCGCGCTGATTTCGAGGTCTTCCGGCCGAATGCCGAGCGTGACCTGCGTTGAGCCGGCGGCGGACGCCAGGGGCGGCAGGCTGATCTCGCGCGCGGGCAGGCGCAGGCGCAGCTCCAGCGCGTCGCTGCCGAGGATTTCGCAATCCAGCGTGTTCATGGTCGGGCTGCCGATGAACTTGGCGACGAACAGGGTCTGCGGTCGCTGGTAGAGGTCGAGCGGCGCGCCGACCTGTTCCATATGGCCGCCGTTCATCACCACGATCCGGTCCGCCAGGGTCATCGCCTCGACCTGATCGTGCGTGACATAAACCGTGGTGGCGCGAATGCGCCGATGCAGCTTGGCGATTTCGAGCCGCATCTCGACGCGCAAGGCGGCGTCGAGATTGGACAAGGGCTCATCGAACAGGAAGGCGTCGGGATCGCGCACGATGGCCCGGCCCATGGCGACGCGCTGGCGCTGGCCGCCCGATAGCTGCGCGGGGCGCCGGTCAAGAAACGGGTCGAGCTTCAGGATGGCGGAGGCGTTCTTCACCTTGCCGTCGATGGCGGCGGGATCGCCGTCGCGCATCTTCAGGCCGAAGGCCATGTTCTCCTCCACCGACATATGCGGATAGAGCGCGTAGTCCTGAAACACCATGGCGATGTTGCGCTCGGCCGGCGGCAGCTGGCCGACGGAGCGCCCGCCGATGAACAATTCGCCGGCGCTGATCTCCTCCAGCCCGGCGATCATGCGCAGAAGCGTGGACTTGCCGCAGCCGGACGGGCCGACCAGCACGATGAATTCGCCGCTGGCGATCTCGAGATCCACGCGCCGGATCACGTTCACCGCACCGTAGTCCTTGCGGATCGCCTTCAAGGCAATGGCCGACATCGAGTTCCTCCCAGACCCCTTGATCTCAAATTATCAATAATGATATCGATAATGAAGAGCAAGGAGATCGTCGTGGAAGAAGCGCGGGGCGGGGAGGATCGGCAAAGGGCGGGTGGCAGGCGCGCGGCGTCCGGCAAGTCCGCTGCCGCCTTCACATCGCTGAAGCGCGAGATCATGCTGGGCGAGCTGCGGCCGGGCCAGGCGCTGGTCGAGCTGGAACTCGCCACCCGCTTCGGCTGCAGCCAGGGCACGGTGCGCGAGGCGCTGCTGCAGTTGCAGGACGAAGGACTGGTGCTGCGCAACGGCTATCGCGGCACGCAGGTCTCCGACTGCACGCTGGAAGAGGCGGTGGAGCTGTTCCGCATCCGCCAGTCCATCGAATGCCGCGGCATCGTCCATGTGCTGCGCCATCCCAGCCGCACGCTGGTTTCCGATCTCAAGGCCATGCTCGCCGACATGACCCGCGCGGCCGAGCGGGAGGACGAGCTGGAGCTCGCCTCGATCGACCGCGAGTTCCACGGCCGCATCTTCGCCGATGCCGGCCTGCCGGCGCTGGACCCGATCCTGCGCCGCTGCCTCATCCACAATCATCGCTACAAGATCTCGCGCTCGACGCAGGCGCGCGACCTTGCCCAGACCGCCCGGCGCCACGAGCCGATCGTCGCCGCCATCGAGGCGCGAGACCTTGCCGCCGCCTCGGCCGCCCTTTTCCACCATATCGCGACGATCGTGGATTTCGGCCCGAACGTCTTTCCGGATCACGTCCAATGAGCCACGCCCCCAGCCCCGCGCCCTTTCCCACCGACCTTGCTCCCGAAATGGCGGCGCTCGCCGCGCGCGTCCTTGCCGAGGATGGGCCGCAGCCCGACCCGACGCTGCTGCCCGCCGCCGAGGGGCGCCGGCTGGCGGAAGCGGGCAATCGACGCTGGACTGTCGATCTGCCCGAGATGGCCCGCGTCGGCACCGCCCATGTCCCGGCCGACCCGACGCTCGGCTCGGCAGAGGTGCGGCTTCTGGTGTTGGTGCCGCCCGAGGCGAAAGCGGGTGCGATCCTCTTCGTGCATGGCGGCGGCTTCGCCTTCTGCAGCCCCGAAACGCATGAGCGCTGCGCCCGGGTTCTCGCCGCCGAGACGGGGCTTCCGGTGATCCTGCCGGACTATCGTCTCGCCCCTGAGCATCCCTATCCCGCCGGGCTCATGGATGTCGTGGCCGCCTGGCGCGGCGCGTTTGAGGCTACCGCCGCCCTTGGCGTGCAGCCGGGGCCGATGATCCTGGCGGGCGACAGCGCCGGAGCCGGGCTCTGCGTTTCCGCGCTCGTGCACGAGGGCGCACGGGGAAGGGCGGATGCGGCGCTCCTGTTCTACGGCGTCTATGCCGCCGATTTCGAGACGCCGTCCTACCACGCCTTCGCGGACGGGCCGGGCCTGACGCTCGGCAAGATGCAGCGCTACTGGGATTTTTACTTGGCCGACCCGGCGGCGCGTGGCGACCCGCTGGTCTCTCCGCTCCTGGCGAGCGACGAGGCTTTGGCAACCCTGCCGCCGCTCCATCTCATGGCCGCCGGCATCGACCCACTGCTCAGCGACACGCTGAATTTCGAGGCGCGGCTCGCCTCGCTCGGCCGCAGCGAACGGGCGGGAATCGTGCCCGGCGTCGTGCACGGTTTCCTGCAGATGAGCCGCGACCTGCCCCAGGCTCGGGAGGCCCTGGGGCGGGCCGCCGCTTTCGTGAACGCGATCTGACGACGGCCAAGACGACCCATAAGAAGAACGGGAGGAACCAACATGACGAGACTGAGGACCCTGGCGGGCGCGCTCGCCCTTTTCACGACGCTGGGCACCACGCTGGCCGAGGCCGAGACGGTGCGCTTCTGGTACCATTTCGACAATCCGGAAAATCCGATGTCGGCGCTGGTGGAGAAGTTCCAGACGGCCAATCCGGGCATCACGGTCGAGGCCGAGAACGTTCCCTGGAACAGCTATTACGACAATCTCTACACCGCGCTGGTCGGCGGCAACGCGCCGGACGCGGCCATGGTGAAGCTCTTCGCCCAGCCGCGCCTTCTGGAAATGGGCGCGCTGGAGCCGCTGGGCGAGCGGATCGCAGCCTGGCCGGGCAAGGCCGAGCTTCTCGACAATCTCCTGACGCTGAATGCCGGGCCGGACGGACAGAACTACTATCTGCCGATCCAATATGTCGTTCTCTATCTCTACTACCGCACCGACCTGTTCCAGGCCGCCGGCCTCGAACCGCCCAAGACCTGCGAGGAGTTCCGCACCGCCGCCAAGACGCTGACCAAGGCGCCGGACACCTACGGCTTCGGCTTTCGCGGCGGCAAGGGGGGGTGGGACCAGTGGGGCACGTTCACCTTCTCGCGCGGCGCGGCCTTGAAGCCGGGCGGGCTCGACAACGCGGAGGCGATCGCCGCCAACCAGTGGCTGATCGACATGTTCGCCGTGGACAAGTCGATACCCCCGTCCTCGCCCAATGACGGGTTCCAGGAGATCATCGGCGCCTTTAAGTCGGGCAAGACGGCGATGACCATCCACCATATCGGCTCGTCCAAGGATCTGGTGGCGGCGCTCGGCGACAAGGTCTCGGCCGTGCCGGTGCCGGCCTGCGACGGCAAGGCCTGGACCTCCTATGGCGACGAGTCGCTCGCGATCTTCGCCAATTCGGAGGCCAAGGACGCGGCCTGGAAATGGGTCTCCTTCCTGGCCGAGCCCGAGAACAACGTCGAGTTCGTCAAGGCGACCAACCAGCTGCCGGTGACGAAGACGGGCTCGGCCAACTGGACCGGGCACGAGAAGCGCTTCGTCGACGCCACGCTCGCCTCACTGCCCTTCGCGGCCGTCCTGCCGCAGTCGTCCGCCACCGCCGACTTCGTCAACACGGAATGGCAGGCGACGATGCAGCAGGCGATGACGGGCCAGATCTCCTCGGCCGACATGATGAAGAAGCTGCAGGCCCTGTTCCAGAACTAGCGCCTGTCCGGGCAGGGCGGACACGTTCTGCCCGGGATGGTGCGGCGAAAGCAACGATCAGGAGCCTGTCCGGTGATCCGGATTCGTTGGACAATCTCCAGACGCCCAATCCCTTCGTCAGGCGCCGGCCCTCAAAACCGGCGCCTCTCTCCTCGGTGAAACCGAAGGTCCGATCCCATGTCCACGCTCGATGAGATGGCCGCGCTGGAAGGCGCGCCGCCACCGCGCTTCTCGCGCGCCAGACTGATGCCCTATGCGCTTCTGGCGCCCGCCGTCCTGGTCGTCGCGGTGGTGGTCTTCCTACCCATGATCGAAGCGGTGGTGACCAGCTTCTACGAGCTGATCCTGTTCCGCCCCAATGCCAGCCGGTTCGTCGGCCTCGCCAATTACGTCAAGCTCTTCGCCGATCCCGTGTTCTGGGAGGCGCTCGGCCACACCGCGCTGTGGATCGGCCTCACCGTGCCGTTGCAGATGGGGCTCGGCCTCGTCGCCGCGATCCTTCTCAATCGCGACTTCGCTTGGCGCGGCCTTGCCCGCGCGCTGGTCATCATTCCCTGGGCGCTGCCAAGCGTCGTGATCGCGCTCATGTGGCGCTGGATCTACGACCCCAATATCGGCGTGCTGAACGACCTCCTTCTTTATCTCTCCGTCATCATGGCGGCGGTGCCCTGGCTGGCCGATCCCGGCATCGCGCTCTATGCCATCATCGGCACGCTGACCTGGCAGGGCTTTCCCTTCTTCGCGGTGATGATCCTCGCCGCGCTCCAGGGCATTCCCAAGAGCCAGTACGAGGCGGCCTCGATCGACGGGGCGAGCGCCTGGCGCCAGTTCCGACACATCACGCTACCCGGCATCGCGCCGGTCCTGGCGACGGCGGGCCTTTTGCGCGTCATCTGGGTGGCGAACTCGATGGATGTCATCTTCGTCATGACGTCGGGCGGGCCGGGCTATGCCACGACGACGCTGCCGCTCTACGCCTTCGTCAAGGCACGGCAGAATCTCGACTTCGGCTACGGCTCGTCGATCGCCGTCACCTTCACCCTGATCCTGGGGTCCGCGGTCGCGATCTATATCGCCCGCACCATGCGCGAGGTCGAGCGATGAACCGCCAGAGCTTTCTGCGCCGTCTTCTCACGACGCATATTCCCGTGGTGCTCGTCGTGCTCCTTGCGGTCGGCCCCTTCGCCTGGATGATCCTGACCTCGCTCACCCCCTCGGCGCGGATCGTCGCGCAAGGCGTCTCGCTCGGGCCATCCGGCTGGAGCGCCGACAATTACGTCCGGCTCATGGGCCAGACCTCGTTTCTGGGCAATATGGGGCACAGCTTCATCGTCGCGCTCGGCACGGTGGTGCTCGGCCTTCTGGTTTCGGTAACGGCTGCCTACGCCTTCTCGCGCTTCCGCTTTCCCGGGCGCAAGGCGCTGATGCTGCAGTTCCTTCTGGTCAACATGTTCCCGGTGGTGCTGCTGATCCTTCCGCTCTTCGTCATGATGCGGCGCCTCGGCATTCTCGACACGCATCTCGGTCTCATCATCGCCAACGCGACCACGGCCATTCCCTTCGCGGTCTGGATGCTGACGAGCTATGTCGGCGCCATCCCCAAGAGCCTCGACGAGGCGGCGATGATCGACGGCTGCTCGCGCCTCACCGCCATGCGCCGCGTCGTGCTGCCGCTGGCGCTACCGGGCATCATCTCCACCGGCATCTACATCTTCATCACCGCCTGGAACGAGTATCTCTACGCCCTGACGCTGGGCGGGCGAAACGTGCGCACCGTCACCGTCGCCATCCAGACCCTGATCGGCGAGTACCAGATCGAATGGGGCCTGCTCGCCGCCGGCGGCGTCGTCGGCGCCCTGCCGGTGACGATCCTCTTCCTGCTCGTCCAACGCCGGCTGGTCGGCGGCCTGACGCAAGGGGCGGTCAAGGGCTGACCGCAGCCTCCGGCCTGCCGTGCCTTTTCCAACTTCTCGAAGGAAAGACGCTTGTCATGAACCCGGTCGGGTTGATCTCCATGCAATATGCCAGGCCCTTCACGGCCGAGCATTTCCCACTCTTTGCCCGCATGAAGGCGCTGGGCTACGATTTCGTCGAGCTGCTGGTGCCCGAGCCCGGCGAGCTCGACGCCCGCGAAACGGCGAAGGCGCTGTCGGACGCAGGCCTGGGCGTAGTGCTCGCCGCGCGGGTCAATCTCCAGCGCAACCTCTCGTCCGCCGAACGGGACGCCCGCAAGGGCGGCGTCGACTATCTCCGATACGCCGTGGACGTCGCGGCCGAGATGGGCGCCGAGATCGTCGGCGGTCCGCTGACCGGCAACCCCCTGGTCTTTGCCGGGCGCGCGCCGGCCCCGGTTGCGGAAGACGAGCGCCTCGCCCGCAAGGCGCGCTGCGTCGAGGGGCTGCAGGCGGCCGGCGCCCATGCGGCCGGGACGGGCGTGACGCTCGCCGTGGAGCCGCTGAACCGCTTCGAGAGCGACGTGCTCTGCACAACCAAACAGGCCATCGAACTGCTCGACGCCGTCGACCACCCCTCCGTCCAGCTCATGCTGGACACGTTCCACATGGCGATGGAGGAGGCGTCCATCGCCGAGGCCATCCTGCTCGGCGGCTCGCGGCTCAAGCATTTTCAGGCCAACGAGAACCATCGCGGCTTTCCCGGCACCGGCTCGGTGGATTGGGTCGCGGTCGGCCGCGCGCTGCACCAGATCGGCTATCGCGGTCCGGTGTCGCTGGAGCCCTTCCGGCGCGACGACGACCGGTTCGGCGTGCCCTTCGCGCAGTGGCGCCCGCCGCACGAGGACGAGAGCGACCGCCTCGCCGCCAGCGCCGCCTTCATCAAGTCCCACCTCACCCTGACGGAATTCAGACGATGACACTTCGGATCGGTTGGATCGGCTGCGGAATCCACGCCACGCAGATGCTGTTGCCCCAGCTCCTGCGCCACGATGTCGAGATCGCCGCTCTTTGCGACATCGACAAGGACCGGCTGGCCCAGGCCGGTCGCCAGTTCGGCACGCGCACCTTGACCTCGGACGCCAATGAGCTGATCGCAACCCCCGGCATCGACGCGGTCGGCATGGCGGTTGGCCCCGACCAGCATCTCGCCTTCGGCAAGGCGGCTTTGGAGCGCGGCCTGCCGGTCTTCATGGAAAAGCCCCCCTCCGGCTCGGCCGCCGGGGCGCGCGAGCTGGCGGAGGCTTCCCGCCGCTCCGGCAAGCCGCTGCTCGTCGGCTTCATGAAGCGCTATTCCGTCGGCAACAAGATCGCCCACAACGTCCTGAAGTCCGGGCGCTTCGGCGAAATTCTCGGCCTCACCGGCTACTACATGACGGCGCCGGGCTATTTCGCCGGCAATGTCGACTATACCGGCTTCCTGCTGCATCACTGCGTTCATTACATGGACCTCGTCTCGCATCTCGTTTCGCCGGTGACTCGCATCGCCGCGCGCAAGGTGGAGAAGACGCCGGGGCGCATCCTCTTCCATGTCGGCTTCGATTTCGAATGCGGCGCCATCGGTACGATCGTCATGGGCACGGCGCAGTCGCGCGGCACGCCGGTGGAGCGGATCGAGATCATGGGCGACCACCAGCGGCTGGAGGTCGAGGACGTGGTGGAGGTGCGCTGGCACCGCAACCCGCCCTTCAAGGTCGCCGACCCCGCTGCCACGCTGCTCGACGCCGAGGACACGCTCTGCTGGAAGCCCAATTTCACGGCCGCCGCGAACGAGGACTACAAGGGCTATTACGCGCTTTTGGCGGATGTCGTTCCCGCTCTCCAGGGCCAGGAAACGGCGGCCCCTACCATCCATGACGGGGTGATCGCCATGGAGCGGCTGGAAGAGATGCGTCGGCAACTCGACATCTGAACGCACGAGGCGACGCCGTTTGGCTTCGATCCGGACGGACAGGGTTCGTCCGGGCGTCGGCGCGCCCGGTCGTCACTCTCGGCCGCTGACAGTGCTCGGCTTCGGTTGCCGAAACAACTCGAAGGTTGTTGTCGGTCATTCGCGCAATGCGCTGGCCAATTTCAAATCGCACGCGCCCTTCGGTTGACCGCATCACGCAGACCAATCGCCTGGACTTGTCGGCCCGCCGCGCATCCGCGACCGGTTCGACAGCCCGCCCGGCGAGCCCATCGCATCAGCACCCGCGAACGCACGGCAGTCGCGTTGGGGACGGCTGACGACCGGAATGCGTCTCAACCGCTTCTCGAACCCTCGATCATTCAACACACGCGAAAAGGCGTGAGCGCAAAAGCAGGACCCTATCTTGCTGATATAAAATCGATGTGATTTATTCGCGTGGAGCGCGGATCGAACCGTGCCGGCAAGGGCGGCTGAGAACCGTCTTTTCGAGGAAACACTGGAGATCCGATCGATGCGCCTGCGTCTGGCTTCCGCGCTGCTGGCTTCGGCCGTCGCGCTCACCTCCCTTTCGGCCCAGGCCGAAAACCTCGTCGCGAAGGATCGGATCGGTCCCGCTGACGCGTCCAAATCCCTCACCCTGCGCCTGACGCAGGATGGCCCCAACAGCAACGACCCCGTCTGGGCCGACGGCTACAAGGCGCTGCTCGTCGACTTCATCGGCCGCCATCCTGGCTGGAAGATCAGTCTGGAGACGATGTCGGACAATATCGGGCAGGAGCAGGCCCGGATGCTGGAGCAGGTGAAGTCCGGCCACGGGCCGGACTGCGCGGCGGTGGATTCCTTCGTGCTGGCCCTGTTCAAGAGCGCCGACGTGCTGCAGCCTCTCGATAGCTATTTCAGCAAGGAGGATGTGGCCGACCTCTTCCCCTTCGTGCGCGAGGGCATCACGGGCAAGGACGGTCGGATCTATGCCTGGTGGTGGGACACGGATCTGCGTGTTCTCTACCGCAACAAGGAGATCGTTCCCGACGCGCCGCAGACCTGGGACGATTTGAAGGCCGCCGCCCTCGCCTCCAAGGACCAGCGGCTGGAAGGCGTTCTCTTCAACGGCGGGCGCTGGGAAGGCACGACCTTCGACTGGCTGGCCAATTTCTGGTCGCAGGGCGGCAAGCTGGTGGACGAGGCCGGCAAGCCCGTCTTCGCTTCGGGCGAGAACCGCGACAAGTTCCTGAAGGCGGTGCGCTACTACAAGGATCTGGTGGACAGCGGTGCCGCGCCCAAGCGCGTCGCCACGATCAGCAATTACGACGAGTTCAACGCGGCGGCCGCTGCCGGCACCACGGCGCTCTTCGTCGGCGGCAATTGGCAGCTCGGCCAGCTCAAGAACACGATGGAGCCCGAGGAGTTCGCCAAGTGGACCTTCTCGGAACTGCCCGGCCCGACCGCCGACCAGCGCGCCACGGGAACCGGAGGCTGGACGATCGGCGCCTTCGCCAAGGACCCCGAGAAGGTCGCGCTCTGCGCGGCGATTGCCAAGGAGGTCTATTCCGGCCCCGGCAACGCTCTGCAGATGCAGCTGCCGACGGCCAAGGCGCTCTACGACAAGTACGAGGTCTTCAAGACGCCTGAGAACCAGGCCTTCGCCAAGGCGCTGCAGCATGGGCAGGCGCGGCCCGGCGCCACGATCTATCCCGAACTCTCCAACCAGATCCAGATCATGATGGGCGACGTCCTGTCCGGCACCAAGACGCCGGAAGCCGCGCTCGATGCCGCCGACGCGGCCGTGCAGGCGTCCTACGCCCGCTGATGGGTGAAGCGCGACGGGCGGCCGGGCAACGGGCCGCCCGCGTCCGGCGCCAAACGCCGCGCGTCGAGGGGAGGAGTTCATGACCGCATCGCAAGCCCATGCCGACTTGGTGCCGCCGCGCCAAGCCAGGCGCCGACCGCGCCGACGTTTGGAGGACAGTCCCTTCGTCTGGCTCCTGCCGACGGCTGTGATGCTCGGCCTCTTCTACCTCTATCCCATCCTCGACGCGGTTCGCCTCGCCTTCACCAACGCCTCGCTGCTCGGCGGCGAGGTGCGCTATACGACCGGGACCATAACAGCCGTGCTCGGCCACGCGGCGCTGGGCGAGATCCTCGCCAACACCGCCGTCTTCACGCTTGCGAGCGTCGCCGGGCAGCAGGCTCTGGGGCTCGCCATCGCCCTCCTCGTGGTGCGGGGCGAGCGGCGGCGCCTGCCGGGCATGGTGCTTCTGCGCACGATCGTCCTCGTCGCCTGGGTCATTCCCGGCATCGCCAACGGCATCATCTGGCAGCTTCTGTTCAGCGAGGCGCCCTTCGGCGCGATCAACGGCGTCCTGCGGCTTCTGCATGTCGCGCCCGTTCCCTGGCTGTCGGACCCGACGCTCGCCATGGTTTCCTCGGTGGTCTCCAACATCTGGCGCGGCACGGCCTTCTCGATGATCGTCTTCTACGCCGCGCTGAAGGGCATCGACACGACGCTCTACGAGGCGGCTGATATGGACGGGGCGAGCACGAGCCAGACGTTCCGCCATGTCACGCTGCCGCTGCTGCGACCGGCCATTCTGGTCAATTCCATCCTCGTCACCATTCAGACGCTGAACGTCTTCGACGCCATCATCTCGCTGACGGGCGGCGGGCCGGGGCGGGCGACGGAGGTTCTGTCGCTCTTCACCTTCTTCGCCGTGTTCCGCAACTACGATCTCGGCGGCGCCAGCGTCCTGTCCATCCTGATGCTCGTGATCAGCCTCGTTCTCGCCGTGCTCTACGCAAGCTTCCTGCCGCGCGATGAGGACCGCGCATGAGCGCCCGCCCCCGCCAAAGGCTCGCGGACGCCGCGACCTATGCCTTCGCGATCCTGATCGCCGCCTTCTTCCTGACGCCGCTTCTCTGGCTCCTGTCGCTTGCGCTGCGCACGCGCCAGGAAGTGTTCCTGGGCGCCAGCCGGTTCATCCCCAAGAACCCGACGCTCGCCAATTTCGAGCAGGTGCTGAGCGATCCGACTTTTCTTCTTTATCTCTGGAACGGGCTGAAGCTCTCGGCGCTGGGCGGGCTCGGCTGCCTCGTCGTCGCGGCGCCCGCGGCCTACGCCTTCTCGCGCTTCTGGTTCGCGGGCCGCTCGGGCCTGATGCTCGCGATCCTCGGCTTCCAGATGGTCTCGCCTCTGGTGATCCTGGTGCCGCTCTATCGCTACATGAACGCGCTCGGGCTGCTCAACAGCCATTTCGGCGTCACCATGGTCTATGTCGCGGTCGGCGTTCCCATGTGCACCTGGATGCTGAAGGGCGCGATCGACGCCATCCCGCGCGAGGTGGAGGAAGCCGCCCAGATCGATGGATGCGGCCGCTTCGGCATCTTCTGGCGCATTACGCTGCCGCTCGCAGCGCCCGGTCTCGCCTCGACCTTCATCCTCGTGATGATCCTCAACTGGTCGCAGTTTCTGATCCCCTTCCTGCTTCTGAACAAGGACGGGCAGCTGCCGATCGCCGTCGCGATCTTCAACTTCGCCGGCACGTCCAACGCCTCGACCACGCAGGTCCTGGCCGCCGCCTGTCTCGTGGCGGTCGTGCCCGCCATCCTCGCCTTCATCGCCCTCCAGCGCCTCGTCGTCGGCGCGCTCACCGCCGGTGCGGTGAAGGGCTGAGTTTCCAAAAGGAGTTCCCCATGTCGTTGACGCTTACGCAGCGGATCGACCGCCTCGACGTCCGCAGCCGCGAACTGCCCCATTGGCGCGAGCGCGCCAGCGTGCCGATCGAGCGCTGGACCTTCGACGGCGAGCCGCTCGCCCTCGGTGCCTTCTGGCCGCGCCGAGACGGCGTCTTCCGCTTCGCCGCCGAAGCCGAGGTGCCGGAGGGCTGGGCGCTGGAGGACACGCGCCTCCTTCTCGACCTCGGCGGCGAAAGCCTCGTCACGCTCAAGGGCGGGGCCGGCGAGAAGAGCTACGGGCTCGACCCATATCACCGCGAGTTCGCGGTGCCGGGCCGGCGCTTCGCCATCGGCTCGGAAACGGTCGCGCGCCTCCCCTTCGGCGAGCCGGTGAAGGAGCCGCGCCTGACGGTGGCGCGCCTTGCCTGGATCGAGCCGGCGGTGCACGCCTTCCATCTTCTGCTGCGCCAGCTGGTCGAAACGGCGCGGCTTCTCGGCTCGCACGAGGCGGTGGCCCATCTCGTCGGCGCCGGCGAGGACGCGTTCGCGAGCCTGGACTGGCCGTCGGCCACGGCCGATTATGTCGCGCGCATGGGCGACTTCACGCAAGGGCGCGCCATCTGGGCGCTGCCGGCGCTGAAAGCCCAACCGGCCGGGCTCACCGACGCGCAGCGCACGAGCGTCGCCGCCGCCCATGATGGGCTGGCGGCTGCGCTACGCGCCCTCAAGGCGCGCTATCCCCAGCAGGGCCGGGTCGCTGTTACCGGCCACGCCCATATCGATCTCGCCTGGCTCTGGCCCTATGCCGAGACGCGGCGCAAGGCGCGGCGCACCTTCCACTCCATGCTGGGGCTGATGGAGGCGTTTCCGGACTTCGTCTTCAACCAGTCTACCGCTGCCTTCTACGCCCAGATCGAAGAGGATGATCCCGCCTTGTTCGGGGCGATCCGTGAGGCGGTGAAGCGCGGCCAGTGGGAGACGATCGGCGGCATGTGGGTCGAACCCGACACCAACATGCCGACCGGCGAGAGTTTCGTTCGCCAGATTCTCTACGGCCAGCGCTATTTCGAGAAGACCTTCGGCGTGCGCCATCGGGTCTGCTGGCTGCCGGACTGTTTCGGCTTCTCGCCCGCCCTGCCCCAGCTCCTGCGCCAGGGCGGCATGGATTCCTTCTTCACCATCAAGGTCAACTGGTCGGAGACCAACCGATTCCCGCACGATCTCTTTTATTGGGAAGGGCTCGACGGCAGCCGTGTCCTCGCCCACACGTTCGACAATCCGCAGAACGGCTACAACGGCTCGGTGGAGCCGGCGGCGATCCTGCCGACCTGGGGCAATTTCCGCCGCAAGGACATCCACGACGAGACGCTTCTCGCCGTCGGCTGGGGCGATGGCGGCGGCGGCACCACGGCCGAGATGCTGGAGCGTCAGGCGCAGCTCGCGGATTTCCCAGTCGTGCCGGCGCTGCGCCCCGTTCGCGTCGAGGACTTCTTCGCCCGCATCCACGAGGAGGTGCCCGCCGAGACGCTGCCCGTCTGGTCCGGCGAGATCTATCTCGAACTCCACCGTGCCACGCTGACCTCGCAGAGCCACACCAAGCGCCTGCATCGCCACGCCGAGCGCGCGCTGATCACTGCCGAAACGGTCGCCTCGCTCGCCGCGCTCCTGGGCGCGGACGTGCCGGAAAGCCTGGAGCCCGTCTGGCGTACGGTTCTCAAAAACGAGTTCCACGATATTCTGCCCGGCTCCGGCATTCGCGAAATCTACGAGGATTCCGAGCGCGAACTGACGGAAGCCTTGGCTTCGGCCGAGGCCGCCGGACGCGCCGGTCTCGCCGCGCTCACAAGCCAGTTGCCTAAGGGCGAGATTGCGGAGGCTCTGGTGCTGGTCAATCCCGACCTGCACGAGCGCGGGGTGCGCGCCGAGATCGACGGCGCGCCGCTCACGATCGACACCGCTTTGCCGGCGCTGGGTGTCCTCGTTCTCGACCGGGCCGCCGTTGCGGCGCCCGCCGGCCTTTCGGTCTCCGCGACGCATCTGGAAAACCGCTTCGTGCGGGTCGAGATCGCGGCGGACGGCACGCTGGCCAGCCTGTTCGACAAGCGGACCGGGCGCGAGGCGCTGGCCGGGCGCGGCAACCAGCTCTGGGTCTATCCCATGGACAAGCCGCGCGACTGGGACGCGTGGGACCTCGAGAACGACTATCGCCGGGGCGGCATCGAACTGACGGCGGTGGATGCGATCGAAATCGTGGAAAGCGGGCCGCATCGCGCCACGATCCGCGTCGAGCGACGCTTCCGCGACTCCACGATCACGCAGACGCTGCGCCTTTGGGCCAACTCGCCGCGCCTCGAAATCCGCACCGATCTCGACTGGCACGACCGCCGCGTCCTCCTGCGCACCGAGACGCCGGTGGACGTTCGCAGCGATTTCGCGACCTTCGAATGCGCCTTCGGCGTGGTGCGCCGCGCCACGCATGACAACACGTCCTGGGACGAGGCGAAGTTCGAGGTGCCGGCCCATCGCTTCGCCGACCTGTCGGAGCCGGGCTTCGGCGTCGCGCTTCTCAACGATGCCAAGTATGGCCACAGCGTGAAGGGCAATGTGCTCGGCCTCAGCCTCGTGCGCTCGCCGATCTATCCCGACCCGCTGGCCGACGAAGGGGCGCAAAGCTTCACCTACGCGCTTCTGCCCCATGCCGGCGACTGGCGCGAAGGCGGCGTGCGAGAGGAAGCACTGGACCTCAATCAGCCCGTGCTCGCCACGCTGGCGAGTGGCCTTGCCGCCGGCCTCCACCGGCCGCTGGCGGCGACGGGCGTCCCCGCCGCGCTGGCCGGCCTCAAGCCGGCGGAGGACGGCAACGGCCTCGTCGCCCGCGTCTACGAGCCAGCCGGCGCGCGCGGCGGCTTCGCGCTCGACCCCGCCCGGGGCTGGGCGGTGGCGGAGGATGTGGATCTCCTGGAGGAGCCAGTCTCGCGCCCCGCCGGGCCGGACCTCAAACCCTTCGAGGTGCGGAGCTGGCGCCTGACGCGGGTGTAGGTCATAGGCCCCGCGCTCGGGCCGCAAGCGAGCGATGGGCCTAGTGGAAGGCCGGCTACGGGAGAAGGGTTTGACAAAGCCCGCCCTCGCCGGCCTTCATGCGAACGGAGCGGTGCCCCTTCTCAGGCGCTGCCATGTGTCCGGCCGGCACGTGGCGCACTCGAGGCGAGCCGCGCTTTGCCGATCCAAGGCTGGACGTGAGGCTTGGAGCATGACGACCTCGATAAGGTCGGCTGGCTGACGAGTTGTTGCGGACGGGACATGACATCCACTTCTTCGCCGGGCGATCTGGCCGGCTCCAATTCCGGCCTCGCCGCGAGCCACAATCAGGCGGTCGTGCTGCGCACCATCCGCTGGAACCAGCCGATCTCGCGCACCGAACTCGCGCAGCGTTGCGGGCTCAGCAAGCAGGCGGTGGCGCGCATTACGGAAAAGCTGATCGACGACGGGCTCGTGATGGAGGCGCGCCGGCGCTACGGCCTGCGCGGCCAGCCGGCGATCGAGCTGGAGATCGACCCGCAGGGCTGCTCGGCGGTCGGCATCGGGCTGGGGCGCGACCATCTCACCATCGTCGCGGTGGACGCGCTCGGCCGGGTGCAGGACCGGGTTCATCGCGAGGCGCGCTATCTCCTGCCGGACGCCTTCTTCGCCGAAGTGCGCGAGGCGCTCAAAAGCTTTCGCCGCCGCCGCGCCATCGACGAGAGCCGCCTGTGCGGCATCGGCGTCGCCTTTCCCGATTGGCTTGGGCGCATTCCCTTCATCGGCATGCCCGAGCGCTATGCCTTGTGGGAGGCGACCGACATCCGCGCGGGTCTCGCCGAGATCACCGACCGGCCGATCTTCATCGACAACGACGCGACCGTGGCGGCGATCGGCGAGACGAACTACGGGCTCGGCGCGGAAATCCGCAGCTTCTTCTACATCTTCATCGGCGCCGGGCTCGGCGGCGGCGTGGTGCTGGACGGCGCGGCCTATCACGGCGCGGGCGGGATCGCGGGCGAGATCGGCTGGCTTCCCGTCGCGCCGGACGGCGGCGAAGGGCCGGTGCGCCCGCTCGGCGAGGTCGTGTCGCTTTTCCTGCTCTACGAGTTCCTGAAGTCCCACGGCTTCCATGTGGACGAGCCGCAGCAATTGCTGGCACTGGACGAGCGCGGCCGCGCCCTGGTGGCGGAATGGCTGCGCCGCGCCGCGCGCCCCCTGGCGGAGGCCGCGATCGACATCGGCCTGACGCTCGACCCTGACGCGGTGGTGATCGGCGGCCGCCTCCCGGTGACGCTGATGGACCGCCTGATCCAACATGTTCACGAGGCGCTGGCCGAGGACCCGCGCCCGTCACCTCATGTCTACCGCGCCGCCGGCTCGGAGGATGCCGCAGCGCTCGGCGCCGCAGCCATGCCGCTCGCTCACGCGCTCAGGCTGGAATCAGCAGACCCCGCCCAGCTGACGCGCTCGCCGCTGCGCGGCCGGGCGCTGTTATAGAGCGCCCAACAAAACCTAACGGGGTCGGCTACCCGAAGTCCTTTCACCGCACATGCTTGGCCCCGCGCCCTCGCGTCGATCGCGCTTCGTTCCTCCGCGCCGGCGAAAATCCCTCGACCATCCTCCACCCGGAATTTTTTCCAGGCATTGCGAATAGGCGGAGCGCCTGACGGCCTCGCGAGAACGTGGCCTCGACTGTGCCCCGACCGAAATCTTCAAAGCTGCTCCAGCTTGTCGATCGGCAGCGGCTCCGCCATCGGATTCAAGGGCGTGAACCCCGAGAAATAGCCCTTCAGCTTGGTCGAACCGCGTAGAAAAGCTTCGATTTCCTCCGGCGCCATGTAGCGATCGCCGAACCAGGGATAGGTCTCGGCGCTGAAGCAGGTGTCCAGCCATTCCACCACGGCCCGGTGCCGCGCGGTCTTCACCATTTCGGGGTGAACCGCGAGCCAGAGGTCCACCGGGATGCGGAGGCCGAGATCCAGGGGAACCAGATCGCCGCCGATGGCCGCGGCGTAGTTCGGCAGCATGCCGATGCCGGCACCCTTGGCGATCGCCCAGTAGTGGGCGCTGGCGAAGTTCGTCCGAAGCGCCACGATCCGCTCCGCGATCTCCGGCGTGTAGATCCGGTCCAGCCCGTAGCCCGTGAACTGGTCCATCTCCTGTTCGATGATGCGGTGGTCGGCCAGTTCCGCCAGCGTCGTCGGCAGCCCGTGCCGCTCGGCATAGGCGCGCCCGGCGAACAGCGTCATGTGAACGCAGCCGATCTTGTGCTTCACCACGTCGAATGCCGTCGGCTCGGCCGTCTGGATCGAGATGTCGGCCTCCAGCCGCAGGACGTCCACCGCCTGCAGCGCGCATTGCAACGTCACCTGAATGTCCCGCCCCGGCCCGGCCAGAAAGTCCACCAGCTGCGGCACGATCCAGAACGTGCCGATCCCCTCCGTCACGGCGAGGCGCACCGGGCCCTTCATCGTGTCGGAGGCGGACTGCGCGACGCGCATCAGGTCCATCATCGAGCGCTCCACCAGCCGCGCGGCGCTCACCACCCGCCTCCCCTCCACGGTCAGCTTGGCGCCGTCGACATGGCGGTTGAACACGGGAAAGCCGAACTGGTCCTCCAGCCGGTCGACGATGCCGCGCAGCGTGTTGACGCTGCGTCCCAGATCCTGGGCCGCCTGTCGGAAGCTCTGGCGATCGGCCACGGCGAGGATGACCTTCACCCCGTCCCAGTCCACGCTCTGCAGTAGGTGTTCCATATGGCGAACGCCCCGTCGTCAGCTTTGCTGCATCGGCGGCGCCGACAGTTGAGTAACCATCCTCTCCACAATCTATCGGAGAGAACAAGATGAGTTCTTCGCCCTTCCCCACCGCTTCTCCCGACTTGTCCCCCTCCGATGCCGCGCCCCGGCGCGCCCGGCGGTACGAAAAAGGGCTCGACGCCAACGGAACGGGCCTCGTGGTCGTCCACGGCATGGACGATTTCGTGAAGATGGCCGTGGTGCGCGCCGCCGTCTACATGGGCGAGAAGGCCTTCGCCTACGACCAGCAGTTCGACGGCAACGATTTTGCCGCCACCCATCTTCTCGCCAGCGTTCGCGGCGAGCCCGCTGGCTGCATCCGCATCCGCTTCTTCGGCGACTTCGCCAAGATGGAGCGTCTGGCGGTGCGGCGCGAGTTCCGCAATTCCCGCATCTCCTTCGAGCTGGTGCGCGCGGCGGTCGATCTGTGCCGGGCCAAGGGCTACCGCAAGCTCTATGGCCATGCCAGCGAGGAATATCTGAGCTTCTGGCTGCATTTCGGCTTCAAGGTTCGCGACAACGGCGCGCCGTTCGAGCTGGCCAGTTGGCCGCTGGTGGAGATGGTCGAGGACATCGAGCCCTTCGATGACGCCGTGTGCATCGGCGACGATCCGGTGCGCACGATCCGGCCCGAAGGGCTGTGGAACCAGCCCTGCGCTCTCGAGCGCCCCAGCACCCTGGCAGGCTGATCCATGGACGCGGAGGAAGAGCGCAGGCTGACCGAGTTGGCGCGAGGCCTGACGCGCGACCGGGAGCTGGCGAGCGGCCTGTCCCTGCCTTTCGTCACCCGCCTTCTCGATCTCGCGCTCCTGGAACTGGCCATGGTCTGGCACGGAAAGGAGCGCGGGCCGGGCTCGTCAGCCAAGGGCCAGGGCCCGCTCGAGGATTTCCTTCAGCTCAAGCTCCGCGTCGCCCTTCTGGAGCGAGACGCCGGAGCGCATTACCGAAGATCGTGAGGCAAGCCATCTTGGACATTCCCCATTCCACCGGCAAGACATGGGACCTCGCCGACGCCTCGTTCTCCGAGCCGAGCGAGCAGCAGTTCCTCGCCGCCTATCTCGCCGACCTGCTGCCGGCGGCCGCGCGGCATTCCGACGACGCGGTATCGCTTCTGAAGCGCGCGGTGGAAGCGCTCGATCCGCTGGTCGATCTGCCGGATATCACCTTCGGACGCCAGGCCCGGCACGGCGCCTCGCCCGTCGCGGCGCTCGCCTTCGCCGTCCGGGACCTGACGCCCGGCACGGGACCCCATCTCTGGGTCTCGATGGCCATCGAGATCCTGAAGGGGCATCGTCTGGAGGCGCTTGGCACGAGTTGAGCGCCGATCCGGCGACGGTCGGCCAGATCAGCTTTTGACGGATGTCAGCGCGTCCACCAGATCGGAAATCGACCGACGCAGATGTGGGTCGAGTAGGCCGATCTTCTGGGCGATCACCAGCGAGGAAAGATCGGCCGTTTGGGCGCCCGATCCTGCGTCTGTTTCCTCATCCGGAAAGAAGTCGCTGATTCGCACGTTGAGGACGCGCGCAATGCGCGCCAGCATTGAGGCCGAGACGCGATTCGTGCCGCTCTCGTATTTCTGCACCTGCTGGTAGGTGACGCCGACCTTCGACGCCAGCATGTCCAGCGACATCCGACGCGCCTTGCGAAGTGCGCGCACTTGCCGCCCGACGCTCACGTCGATGCTGTCGGGTTGCTCCTTGGGCACGCCCACCATATGATATTCCCACGCTCGGTCCGCAGGCAGCTATAGGCGCACGCGCACAAACGCTCAAGGCCGACCGGTCTCTTGAGGTAAACACCGGCACGCCCACGAGACTTCGGATTCTCACCCGTCCCCAAACCGTGATGCCCGTACGGCCAAACGGTCGCAGAAGCCGACAAATATACCCTATCTCTTGTCGTTTTCCGGCAGCCCGGCGAAGCGCCGTGCCGCTTGCCTGATCGCTGGGTTCGCGCCTCGTCCTGCACGAGGGCCATCGTCCGCCGAATCAGTTGGGCATCTTCAGGCCGAGCGCCGCCGTAATGGCCGGGTCGAGCGCGCGCGTCGTGTCGTCCATCACCCCCATTCCGTCGAAGAGATTCCAGAAGGCCCAGGGAAAGTCATGCGCTTCGGCGCTTTCGCGGACATCCCTGACATAGCGGGCGCGGTCCGGCGCGGCGGCGGCGGTGTAGTGCGCGTCCGTGCGCAGGGCGCCGAACTCGCCGAGCATCACTTGGCCGGGCGGGATGGCGTGTCGCCGCGCCCAACTGGCCGCCATATCGAGATAATGGTCGATATAGGGACGGCCCGGATCGGCCTCGAAATACTGCCGGAGAAGCCGGACCGTCTCCTCGTAGGCGGCCTCCGCCTCGACCCTGGGGCGGGTCGTATCCTGCGCCATGCGGGCGCGCACCGCCCGCAGCGTTGCGTCGAGCGAGCCTTCGCGCGCTGGCCAGGGCACGGCGTTGAGCGCGCGGTAGACCGGCTCACGCATCCAGGGCGCGCCCTGATGGCTGAACAGATAGGGCTCGTAGAAGTGAAAGGTGAAAAGCACCGGCCCTTGCGCCAGGAGCGGGGCGGGGTCGAGCGTTTCGAGCCCCATGATCATGCCGCCGCAGGCGCCGGTCGCCACCAGCGTCAGATCCCTCGCCTGCCCCCGCGCCGCCTCGAACAGGCGCCGCTGCATCCCCTGCCAAGCTTCGGCTCCGCAGGCCTGGGGCGGTTCGTTGACGGGCTCGAGCGCGACGCGCTGCGGGTCGAAGCTGGCGAGCCGATGCGCCACTTCGCCCGCGAAGGCGACATAGGCGGAAAACCCTGGCGCATCCGGCCCCGCGATCAGCCGGTCCTGGTTCCAGTAATGGGTCGCGCCGTTGACCTGAAGGTTGACGACGAGCTTCAGACCGCAATCGAGCGTCAGCGCGACCGCGTCCGCCAACATGTCCAGAAGCGCGCTTCGCTCAATGGGCGTGCCGGCGAGAAAGGGGCCGGGATCGACCGGCAGGCGAAGGAAGTCCAACCCCGCTGCGCGCAGGCGCAGGAGATCGGCACGGGTCGGCACCGGCCGCCCAGTCTGGAAGGGCGGCGAGCCGTAGTCCGTGCGCGGCGCGGGATATTCGCGCGTCAGCGAGAACCAAGGAAAGGCGTTGACGCCGCGCGAGAGCGTGAGCGGCTGGGGTCTTCGATTTGCCTCGGCCGCCGCCGGGGCGCCTGCCAGAAGGGCAGCGGAGGCCGCGAGCCCGCCTTGCAGGACGCGGCGGCGGGTCGGGCGCGGGTTCACCGCCAAACCCGGATCATGTCAGGACGCCCAGCGGCTGGGACGCTGCGGGATAGCCCGAAAAGCTCGCGAACTCCCGCTCGTAGGCCGAGAGAATATCGTCGAGGCGGAAGGCCGAACGGGCGCGCTCGCGCGCGGCTGTCCGGGCGCGGGCCACCAGGGCGTCGTCGGCGAGCACGGCCTCGATCGCCGCTTCGCAGCCACCCCGATCGCTGAAATAGGTGGCGGCCTCTCCGGCGGTCCAGCGGTTGAAGACGTTGTCATGGGCGATGCAGGCGTTACCCGCCGCCAGCGACTCCACAAGGGAAGGGTTCGTGCCGCCGACCGTGTGCCCGTGGACATAGGCCCGCGCATGGTAGCGCAGCGCGGCGACGACCGCGCCGTCATAGATCGCGCCGGGGAAGACCACTTCGTCGCTCGCAGCCTTCAGCAGGCGGTCGTGATAGGCAAGACCGCGCTGCAAGGTGCCGAGAACCACGAGCTTGGCGCCGCGCCGTCGGCGCGAGAAGGCCTCGACGATGGTGTGGATGTTGTTGTCGGGCTCGATCCGGGCGATCGAGACGAGATAGGTGCCGGGCACCAAAGCCAGATCACGCACCGGCCCTTCCGGCTGCGGCGGCACCTCGTTTGCGCCATAGGCGATGGTCGCGATATGCCGGCGCGGGCGCCGGGTGGCCAGATGATCCGCGATCGCCGGGTGGTCGGCGATCAGGCGATGGGACGACCAAGCCGCGATCCATTCGTTGACCCAGAACCAGGCCTTGATGGCCGGCCCCCACTTGGCCCGCCGCCATTCCATCCCGTCCATATTGGTCAGGACCGTCTTGCCGCGAAGGCGCAGATAGGGAAGGAACAGTCCGCTATTGTAACCGAGAACGAGACAGAGGCCCTCCTCCGCGCCCGCGTGGCGCACGGATTTCCAGTCGAATTCGAGGGTCGATTTCGGGCCGGTCGAGGCGATCTGGATGTGAACCAGCTCCACCCCGCGCCAGATGTCGGTTCTCAAGCCCTCGGTCACCTCGGAGACGTCGTGCTGACAATAGACCACGACCCTCCATCCCCTCGCCACGAGAAAGAGCGAAAGCTGTTCGGCGAAGGTCTCGAACCCACCGTGGGCTGCGGGCACCCCTCGGGTGCCCAGAATGCGCAGAATGGGGCTCATTTCGTCCGGCATGAGGGCCTTGCTTTCTGTGGTCCCGATTTCGTCTGGCGGAAGGTTCGTCTGGTGGAAGGGTTGAAGGGGGAGCGTTCACGAAACGGGCCGAGCGCGATTGGGCATCGCGCTCCACTTTATCGGCTTGATCGTTCGCCGCAACGCTCGCGTGTGAGAGTGCGAGCGAGATCCATCTAACCGTGCGCCGGCGCAGGCCGAAGCGCCAGCAGCGAGCGGCGGACCAGCTGGTTGCGCCCGCGCCGCAGCCGCCAGACCATGCTCTCCCCGACGCTCACCTGCCGGGCGTACCAGCTGACGCGCATGCCGACCCGGTCGGTTTCCACCTTCACCGGGTCGCGGTAATAGCTGCCGATCTTGTCGACGCCCATGCCTGGCGTCGCGAACCAGGCGGGGATGTGGACGTTGCACAGGCGCTCCACGTCGGTCATCACGCGGCTGATGCCGACGCCCGGCACGGGGCAGGTCGTGCAGAACGCATCTCCCACCAAGACGAGGCCCGGCTGCTTGTAGCCCTCGCTGACGCTGAGATCGACCGGCCGCACCGAGACGGGACCGGCCAGCTCGAAACCTCCGCAAAGGCTCTCGATTTCGGGCATGAGTTCGCGGAGCATCGCCTGCGGCTCCGCGCGGAAGCGCTTCACGAACGGGTCCGACATGTCGCGATAGGTGAAGAAATTCGCCCGCATCGTGTCGCCGATCGGGAAGAAGGTGAGGTAGGCGTAGCGCTCCTCGAACCGCTTGCTGTAGTAGTTCAGCGTGCCGAAGCCGTAATCCTTGGCCTGCCCCGCCAGATCGAAGCCGAAGGCCAGCGAATGGCCCCGCGAGGTGACGGTCCGTTTGACGCCCGCCATGCGCCGCACGGCTTCTCCCAGCCCGGTCGAGATGACGACGAGCCGCGCGTCGATCTCGGTTCCATCGGCCAGTCGCAGCCGCCGCCCTTCGGCCAGGGGCTCGATCTCCGTGACCTTGCCCGTGACGCAGAGCACTTCCTTCGGCACGGCGCGACGCAGCGTGTTGACGAGCTGGGCATAGGAAAAGCCGAATTCGGGAATGTCCTTGCGGGCATAGAGCCGCCCCAGCCGGTAGACCTGATTGTCGAGCATCGGCGTCAGGGCGGGCCGGGCGATCCCGTCGAGACCCAGCTTCTCGAACAGGGCGAGATGGAGGAGGCCCATCTTCTCCGCCCGAAACTCCTCGGGATGCTCGGCATTCGCGTCCACCAGGACGACCTTATACCCAAGCGCCGCTAGGCGCAGCGCACTCGCCGTTCCCGCCAGCCCCGCGCCGATGATCGCCACATCCACCAACGCGCGCGCCCCCGCCGGTCCGGGGCGATCGAGAGGTTCGAGGGAGTGCGGAGAGGACATGGGCTCGGGCTTTCGTGGGGCGGCCAAGATCAGGACCAGCGCGGCGCGGTGCCGGACCCGTCGATGAATTCGAACGGGCCGGCGCGGTTCAGACTATGCAGGCGACGGCCCGGCCAGCGCGGGCCGGGGGTGAGGATCGTCTCCACGGACTGCTCGAAGCCCTGCCCGTCGAGGCGGAGAACCTTGGCAAGCCCGAGTGCCGCACCATAGCCGCGACGGCAATCCTGCACCGGGCGCCACAGCGTGCCGTCCCGCCAGACCATGCGCCCGGCGGGCCGGGCCGAGGCGATGTCGACGAGAACGGGATTGGCGGGATGGGCCGTCCAGGGGCCGCGAAAATCCGGCGCCGACCAGAGATGAAGCGCGTCCGAGAAGGCGCCGCCCCCGTCGCGCACGGTCGCGAACAGCCAGAAGGCGCCGTCCTTCTCCGCCAAGGTCGCGTCGCTCGCCGAGAGGCCGGACACGAGCACGGCTTCGCGCACCCATCCCCCTGGAAAGGCGGTGGCGCGAAACAGCTCGATCGTTCCACGCTGGTTGGTCTCGGGGATCATCCACATCTGCCCCTCGCGCTCGAAGACGAAGGGATAGGACAGGTGACAGTCCTGCTCCATGACCGGCACGGGCGTACCGAGCGGCCCATCGGGGCCGAACGCCACGGCGGAGATCAGCCCCTTGCCGAGCGCGTGGACGTAATCCTCCACGAAGAGCGTGAGGCCGCCCGCCGTCTCGATCGGAAACGGATCGGCATAGAAGCGCTTCCCGTCGTCCGGCAGATCGGTCCATCCGGTCTCGGGATGGGCCTTGAGATCGAACAGGTCACCGCCCTCGATCCGCCGCCAGCCGACGCGCCAATGGGGCGTGCGATAGCAGAGCCGATAGATGCGCCGAAGCACCGCGCTTGCCGCCGTTCGCAGGGCGCGTTGCGCCAGCGGGCGCCCGGCACCCACGATCGCTCGCGGCGCCTCGTCGGGCAGGCGCGGCAGCGCGCCCGGCCCGCCTTTTTCCACGCAGGCGACGATTAAGGTGACCGTGCGGGCCAAAACGTCCTCGAACGTGGCGAGCGCGACGCCGGGATATTCCGTGCCGAGGCGTCCTTGAGCGAGCGAACGCCCGTCCTCGATCAACTCGGCCAGAATGGTCTCGTCGGCGAGGATGGCCGAAAGGAGCCCAATCTCGCCGGCGGCGCCGTTGAAGGCCAGCCGCCAAAGGCGCGAACCCTCGGGCGCCGCTCCGCCCCAAAGGTCGATGTCGAGATCGGGCGGCGTCGGCTCGGGTGCGGGGAAAACCGGCCGCTCCGCCGGGCCGAGGCGCGCCGACAGGCGCGGCGCGGGCAGGCCATGCACCACGGATTCCAGCCGGAACAGGGCTTCGATGCCATCCGGCGCGCGAGAGGGAGCATCGGAAAGGGCCAGCCGAACGGTGCAGGACGGCAAGGCTGCGAGACGCTCCAGCAGCAGGACATGCCACCGGCGGAGGTCGGTCTCGTTCACATGCACGACGATCCGCACGCGGCGTCACTCCTCTATGTCCGACAAGTGGTGGGTTTCCCGAACGGAGCCTCCGGTCCCGGCACCACGCGGCCCCACACCGAACGCTAGAGAAAACGGGTTAAAGGATCGCCTTTTGCTTCGTTCAGCTTGCAGATACTTCACCCCTTTTCCTGCGTGGGGCCCGTCACCGTCCGCTGCCGCCTGACGGATCGTAGGTGCGGCTGGCATAGGCGGCGGCCGGTCGCGCAGGCCCACGGGTTCCGGGTGGATGACGTGGAGGCGACGCGGGGCGACCCGACTCCGGCGATTGCGCGCTCGAACTTGAGCGGTAGAGGCAAAGCAGGATCACGGCGAACTTCGCCATCAGCGTCGTCTTCGAGGCGAGGCTTTCGGAGGCGTTGACGAGGATCAGCCATGCGATCATCGGCAGCCAGCTTCCCGCCCGGCCGCGCGCCAGCTCCATCATGAACAGCGTGAAGCCGATCAGCATGAGGAGCATGAACAGAGCGCCCTGGTAGAGCATCATGCGGATGATCGGGTTCTCGATACCCCATTCCAGGCCGGAAATGCGCCTGACGCTTTCCAGAAGCTCGACATCGGGCCCCAGCAGAAGATCGGGCAGTGAGAAATGGTCGAACAGGCCGAACATCTCGACGCGCGCATTCGCGCTGCCGCCGTCCGACACGAAGCGCCCGGCCAGTTCGTCGAAGAAACCTCCGGTCGCCAGAACGGCCAGCGCGACGGGGGCGAGCGAGGCGGCGAACAGCAGCCCGGCGGCGGCCACCAGATGCACGCGCCGGCGGCGGATCGCGGCAAGGCTGCGCCAGGAGCCGTAGCAGAGGCCGAGCGCCACGACGATGACGATCGCCGTGCGCCCCCCGAACGCCACCAGCGCCGCGAGCTGAAGCAGGATCAGCCCAAGGCGCAGCGGCGCCGAGAGCTGCCGCGATCCGCTCATGAGCGCCAGAACGTAGCAGGCCGTCAACGTCGCGTTGGCCAGCGGGTGGCCCTGGAGGGCGGAAGATCGAAGGTCCGTCGGGAAGGTCTCGCCATCGAAGCGATAGGGAAAGACCAGGATCTTGGTGGCGAACTCGAAGAGCGCCAGCAGCGCGTTCACCGTCATCACGCCGTGGACCAGCGCCTCGATCCCCCTTCGCAGGGGCTCGTCGGTTTCCGCCAGAATTAGAACGAGCAGCCCCGCGCCCAGGAACGTATCGACGAGACCGGCCATGTTCGGCCGTCCGCGCAGGACGACGGAGACGAGCGCCCCGATCGAGATCAGCACCATGAGAAGAGTCGCCGGCCTTCGCCCGCCCACGAAGGCGAGATAGCCGATCGGATTGCCGAAGGCGCAGGCGCGCCAGACCAGAAGCAGGATCGTGAGATAGGTCGCGGGATGCAGCTTGGTCAGCGCGCTCCCCATCAGCCCGTCGTAATTGTACCCGGCATACCAAAGAAGGCCGCCCGACAGGCTGAAAAGCGCCAGGACGGTGCCGAGAATGCCGACGCGCGACACGCGGTCGAGGCGCGGCACGCCGGCCATCGTACCCGCCCGGGGGGCCGCGTGTCTGTCGCTGACGAGGGAGGAGCCGCGCAAGGCCCGGCGCTCAGCGGCCGGGGCCGACGAGCAGCGCGCCGGTCAAGCTCCGACCCATCACGCCGGCGGCCGTCGCCTGCGCACGGATCGCCTCGATCGGCGTCGCCCGCAGCCGGGCGACGAGCAGGATGTCCCCCGCTGTGGCGACGAGCGCCGCCGCGCGTAGATTGGCGGTGAGGTCACCCGCATCCACCACGACGAGATCGAAACTGTCGGCCGCGTCGGCCCAGAGCCGTTCGGTGAAGCGCAGCGCGTCCCGCTCCTTCAGGACCGCGCGGTCGCCGCCCATGGCCATGTAGCGGATCGTGTCGCCGTAGCAGTCCTGAACGGCGTTCGACAGGCGGGTTTCGCCCGACAGGACGTCGATCAGGCCGGCGGGCGCCTGCGCGCGGCTGTGCAGGAGATCGGCGTCGATCATCAGGACACGGTCCCCGCGCGAGGCGGCAGCGGCGGCGAGTTCCGTCGCGACATGCGTGCGCGCCACCGCGTCGCCCGCCGCCGAGCAGAGCAGCACGACGGCCACGGGCGAGCGGCCATCGCGGCGCGCGCCGGACAGGCGGCGCAGGACGAGGCCGAGCAGGCCCGCGAGGTTTCGCGCCCCGCGCCCGGAGCGATGCGAGCGACGGCTCCGGGCGAGCGAGCCCGGCAGAACGGCGAGCACCGGCGCCCCGGCCGCGCCGCGCACCTGCCGCTCCGACAGGGCCGTGGGCGAGGCGTATTCCACCACCAGCGCAAGCGCGGCGCCAAGGCCGAGCCCGCCGAAGAACCCTGCGACCGCGAGAAGCGGCGTCGCCGGTCCCTTCCTGTCGACCGGGACGATCGCCCGACTGATGACGCGCGAATTGGTGCTGTCGATATTGGCCTGCTCGCGCACCTCCTGGCTGCGCTTGAGATAGTTGGCGTAAATCTCGCGCACCGCCTCGCGGTCCCGCTCCAGCTCGCGCAGCCGCACCTGGACCTGATCGGTCACCCGCGTCTGGCCTTCCAACGCCGTCTGGCGGGACTCCAGCTCCTTTTCGGCTGCCACCGCCCAGTCGTAGTCGGCCGAGGCGGAGGTGGCGATCCGGTCGAGCTCGGTCTTGATCTGCCGTTCGAGGCCCACCTTCTGCGCGCGGGCCGACTGCAGCGCGGGGTGGCGCGCTCCGAACTGGATGGTCATGTCGGAGATCTTCTGGTCCAGCGCGGCTTCCCGGTCCCGCAGGCTGGAGATGACGGTGGATCGAAGGACCTCGGCGGTGGAATCCAGCGCCTTGCCCGAAGCCCGTACGGCCTGGATCTGCTCCACCCGCGCCTTCTGATAGGCGGTCAGGTTTCGCGCGTTGGCGAGCTGCGTGTTGATGTTGGTCAGCGCCTGATCCGATACGAGCACGCCGCCGCTCATGAGGAGATTGTTTTCCGAGCGGTAGCGCTCCACCGCGTCTTCCGCCTCCTGCACGGCGCGGCGCTGCTCGGCAAGGCGCGAGGTCAGGGCGTCGGCCGCCCGGCGCGAGGACTGGGCGCGGGCCTCGCTCTGATCGGCGAGGTAGGAATCCGCGACGAGATTGGCGAGCCTCGCGGCCTCGGCCGGTTGCTCGGCCGTCACCGTCACGTCGATCACCAGAACCTTGTCGGCGCGCTTGACCGACAGATTGCGGCGCAGCCTGTCCAGCACCCGCGCCGTCGCCTCGTCCGCGCTCGGCTCGGCCGCCGGCGCGCGGCCGAGAAGGCGGGATTTGAGGCGCGTCAGAAGGCCCGGCCGGTTGAAGGCGGGGTCCTCGGTGAGCTTGCCCGCCTCGATCGCGCGCAGCAGCACCGAGTTGGACTGCACCACTGCGACCTGACTTTCCACCTGCGTGATGCCGCCATCGGGCGAGATTTCGCTGGGGTTGATGGCGTTGCTGACGATCTGTTGGTCGCGCGGGTCGATGATGATCTCGGCGGTCGCGCTGTAGAGCGGCGGCGCCGCGAGGCCGTAGACGAGCGCCAGCAACGCTAGAAGCAGCGCCGTCCCGAGGATCAGGGCCCGGCGATGGACGAGGATCCCCTTCAACTCGCCGAGTTCCACGGTGGATTCGTCGTGGTCGGGTGGGCCTTCCCTATCGTTACCAGAAAGTTGAGCCCAGCCGCCCATGATCCACCCGCGCCGTTCACACAATCTGCACTGGTCACACTTACAGTCCGAATGGCTAAAATTCTGACACTCGTTGTCTTCCGACGTTAAATCTTGGCTTCCGGCTCGGGCAAGCGACGGTGGACAAGCGCCAGGCACAGGATCGCCGGGCGCGGGGGCAAAGGGCCATGCGGCTTTCCTGCATTCATCAAGGCTACGAGCTCTACGGGTCCGACCGGAGCTTCATCGAGAGCGCGCGCGCCATCCGCGCCGCCTTCCCCGAGGCGGAAATCGAAATCGTCATCCCGCGCGAAGGCCCCCTGGCCGAGGCGCTGCGGGCCGATGGCCTGTTCCCCACGATCGAGCCGCTCTGGGTCCTGCGTCGCCATTCCCTCGCCCGGCTTGTGGTCACGGCCGCCATCGACCTGCCGCTCGCGCTGTGGCGCGCCTTCCGGCGGATGCGGCGCGCGGACCTCGTCTATGTCAACACGGCCGTCGTGTTCGACCACACGCTGGTCGCCCGCCTGTTCCGCGCCAAGACGATCATTCATGTCCACGAGATTCCCGAAGGCGGCGCGCTGCGGGTCCTGCGCGCGCTTCTGCGCTGGAGCCGCGCGGAGATCGTGTTCAACTCGCAGGCGACGAAACGCACCTATCCCGGCCTCGCCGGCCAGCGCAGCCATGTCATCTACAACGGTGTGGCGCTCGAGGCCGAGCCGCAGCCGGTGAAGGCCGTGGCGGGCGGCCCGCTTCACATTCTCATGCTCGGCCGCATCAATCGCATCAAGGGCCAGGAGGTGCTGCTCGACGCGCTCGCCCTCCTGCCGCCCGCCTCGCGCGAGCGCTTGTCGGTGCGCATCGTCGGCAGTGCCTTCGAAACGCGCGAGCCCGAGATCGAGCTGGAACGGCGCATCGCGGCGGCCGGGCTCGGTCCCGTGGTTCGGCTTCTCCCCTTCCAGCCCGATCCGGCCGAGCATTTCCGCTGGGCCGATATCGTCGTCGTGCCCTCGCGCCTGCCGGAATCGCTCGGCCGCGTGGCGATCGAGGCGCAGGCCTATGGCCGGCCCCCCATCGTCTCCGACATCGGGGGCCTCGGCGAAGTGGTGGAGGACGGGCGCACCGGCTGGCTCGTGCCACCAGGAAATGCCGCCGCGCTCGCCGCGCGCATCGAAGCGATACTTGCCGATCCAGCACTGCTCGCCGGCTTCGCCGAGGCCGGGCGCGCGCGGTTCGAACGCCTCTTCTCGCAGTCGACGGCCGCCGACGCGCTGACGGGGGTGCTGCGCGCCAATCTCGCGCGTAGCAACAGGCCAGCCCCGCGCACGGGGCGGGAGCGGAGCGCGTCATGAGGCGCGCTCTTCCTCTTCTTCGCCGGCTTCTGGTGATGGTCGGCGGCGAGGCGATGCAGAGCGCCTTCCATTTCGCGCTGAACATCCTGTTGATGCACCGCCTGTCGGCCGAGAACTACGGTCTTTTCGCGCTTGCCATGGTCATCAGCGGTGTGGCGATCAGCTATGTCCGCTCGCTCACCGCCGTTCCCGCCAGCATCTGGATCGGGCGGCAGAACGGGCGCCATCGCGCCCATGCCTATGATGTCAGCTTCGCGTCGGGCGCCTTCGTCCTGTCGGTCGGCATCAGCCTCCTGACCGTTCTCCTGATGGTCGCATGGAAGGCCACGGAGATCCTGTCGGTCGGCGTGTTCGTTCTCTTCTGGTCGTTCCGCAGCCATCTGCGCACCAGCAACTTCGCCTTGGGTCGGCCGGGTTTGGTGGCGCTCAGCGATCTCGGCTTCACGCTTTCCAGCGTCGCGGCGATCGCCCTCGTGATCTGGCGCGGGGGCGACCTGCTGCACGAGACCTTTCTGGCGATGGCGGCCACCAACGCGCTCGGCGTCGCGGTCATGCTCTTCGGTATGCGGCGGCCGATCCGCTTCACGCTGCGCGCCAGCATGCGCAGGCGCTGGCTCGGCCTATGGCGCTCCGTGCGCTGGTCGGCCGTGAGCGCGACGACCACGACCCTGCAGGGGCAGGCCATGGCGCTTCTGGTGGCGAGCTTCGCGGGCCCCGCCGCCTACGCCCCCATTGCGGCGGTGCTGGTCTTCTTCACACCGCTGCGCATCGTGGCGACCGCCATTGCCAACATGGTGCAGCCCGAGATCGCGCGGCTCGTCGGGCGGGACGACGCGGCGATCCGGCGGCTGATGGGGCTGTGGACGCTCGGCCTCGGGCTCGTCGGCCTCTGCTATGGCGCGTTCGTCCTCGCAGCCCTCCCCTACCTGAAATCCGACGTGCTCGCCGGGACCGACGGCTGGCTCATCGGCCTGTTTTCCTGGGCGATCTTCTTCACCATGATGCTCTACGTCATGCCCCGCATCACCCTGGAAGCCTTCGGCGATTTTGGCACCGTCGCCACGACGACAGGTGTCGCCGCCTTGTTCGGTGTCGGCGCCATCGTGCTCCTCCTGTTTCTGGCGCCGCCGGACTGGGTTCTGGCCGGAGCGGCTGCCTCGGAAGTCCTGGTTGCGATCCTGTCCTGGGTCGCGATCGGCCGGCGGCTCGCGCCGCGCGAGGCTGGCTCGCTGAGTCCTCGCCTTTTCTCGGGGCGATCGAATGGATAAGCCCGTCTGCGAGCCTCGCGCCTCGCTCCGTCCCCGCGCGCGCCTGCATGAGGGTCTGGAGTCCGTGCGCGATCTCTGGCTCGCATTCGAGACGCAAGGCGCCTGCAACGCCCATCAGCGCTATGGCTGGATGGCACTCGTCGTTGAGCGCCTGCTCTCGTTGGAGCGCGCCGAGGTCCTTGTCGTGGAACTCGATGACGAGGCGACCGGCGAGCCGATCCTGCTTCTGCCGCTGGCGCGCCGCCGCAAGGCGGGGCTGGTCGAGATCGTTCCCTTGAGCGCGGGGGTCTGCGACTACACCGCGCCCATCCTCGCCCGGCCCGTGGTGTATACGCCGGAGGAGGCGTTCCGCATCTGGCAGGCGATCCGCGCCGTGCTGCCGCGCGCCGACCGGATTCGCCTAGATTCCATCCCGCATGAAATCCGGCCCGGACTACCGAACCCGCTGGCTCTCCTCGATTTCGTGGAGCCGTCGGCGCTTTCGGTGTCCGGCGTCGCTCTTGCGGGGCCGGAGGAGACGCTTCTGGAGCGCACCTTCCGGCCGTCCTTCGTCAAGCAGATCCGCAAAACGGGCCGGCGGCTGGAGCGGATGGGCGAGGTCGCCTTCATGGAAGCCAAGACCACGGCCGAGGTGGAGGAGATGATGGAGGCGCTCCTACGCCTTCGTCTCGACCGGTTCCGCAAGCTCGGCCGCTTCGACATCCTGGCCAGCCTGCCCTATTCCGACTTCTATCTCGAAGCGGCGCGGCAGGGCTTGGCGGGGGGCGCGGCGCGGGTTCTCGGCCTCAAGCTCGACGGCGATTGGCTGTCTCTTCTTCTCGTGCTGCGCGATCGCACGGTCGCTCACGGCATCCTGATCGCCATCGACGAGGAGCGCGCGAACAACACCGCGCCCGGCCTGTTCGCGATCACGCAGGCTGTCCTCCACGCCTGCCGCGAGGGCGTGACCTATTTCGACTTCTCCGTTGGCGCCCAGGGTTACAAGCAGAGCATGGGCACGGAAGGCCGTCCGCTTTATCGGCTGGAAGAGACCCACTCGCTTCGCGGCCGTGCAATGGCCCTGGCCGATCGAGGCCTCGAGGAGCTTCGAGCGCGGCTGAAGCGGCAGGATGCGCTCTATGCCCGCCTGCGTGCGGCACGCGGCAAGCTTCGCCGTTTGGCCCATCGCCTGAAGCGCGGCGTTGGAAGCAGTGGCGACGAAGCATAGCTCCGAGGTGAAGCGAGCGATGCGCCGCTCTCGCCCCTTTCGACGACAATCCGAAAGCATCGCTGGGGCCAAATCGGTCGCGGGCGACCGGATCGCACGCCTGATTGACCCGCGCCGGCATTCTTGGCAGGGATGACCTCCCTTCGACAGACCATGAGCCCGTGCATGAGCGACGTGTCCTCGATCCATCCCCTATCCCGCGAACGACACAAGGGGATCGGCTGGCGGCGGTTCGGGGATTATCGCTTCGCCGCCGGCGTCAGCTTCGCGCCCCTGGCCGACGCCGAACTCGCCAAGGCCGTGCTCCATCTGCCGCTCGGCTTCGTGCATCAGGACGGGCGCTGGCAGTTCGTGGCGCTGCTCGGCCTTCTGCCGGGGCGCAATCTCTTCGTGGCGCCGGACGGGCGCTGGCTGGCGGGCTACGTTCCCGCGCATCTGCGCTCGTATCCGTTCCGCATAGGCCGGGCCGAGGGCAGCGCGGACGCCGTGTTCTGCGTGGACGAAAGCAGCGGGCTGCTGGTGCAGGGCGGCGGCGAGGCGCTATTCGATCCATCGGGCGAGCTCAGCCAAGCTGCCGGCGGCGTCTGGTCCTTCATGCTGGAGGTCGCCAAGGGCGAGGCCCGCCTGTCGGCCGCCTGCGATCGGCTGGCGGAAGCCGGGCTCATCGAGGCCTGGCCCCTGTCGGTGCGGGACGGCGAGGCGACGAAACAGGTCGACGGCCTGTTCCGCATCAACGAGGCGCGGCTGAACGAGTTGGACGACGCGGCTTTCACAGCCGTGCGCCGCACCGGCGCCCTCCCCGTCGCCTATGCGCAGATGTTCTCCATGGGCCATTTCGAGAAGCTCGGCGAACTTACCGAGGCCCATGCGCAGGTCGCCGCTTCGGCCGAAGCCGCCCATGCCGCGCGGCGCGCGAGCGAATCCCGCGAAGGCCCGAATTTCACCCTCGGCAACAATCTCGACATCGATTGGTCCAAGGTCACGCTCTGAACTCAGCCTACTGAAAGTCGAAGGCGGAGACGCCGCGCGCCATCTCGTCCAGCCCTAGCGGGCGGGTCAGCGGCGGCTCGGCCCGCGCGATGCAGGCGACGCGCTCGCAGGAGCGGCAGGCGGGGCCGATCGGAACGCCCGCCGTCTCGCCACCGGCGGCCGACGCTGGCAGGCGGTCGGCATAGACAATCTCGCTGCGCCGCTCGAACTCGCAGCCGAGCAGGAGCGCTGTGCGCCTCGGCCGTTCGTCGAAACCGGCGGCCAGCCCCTCCAATGTCCTTGCCAGGGTGAGAAAGCGCGCGCCGTCGGGCATCTCGACCGCTTCGAACAGGATTTCTCCCGGCCGCGCGAAGGCGGCATAGGAGACGAGCTTGGGACAGGCCCCGCCGAAGCGCAGAAGCGGAAAGCCCGCCGCGCCTAAGCGGCGCAGCCGGTGGCCGGCATGGTCGATCTCCAGGAGAAAGAAGGGCACCCCCGCCTCGCCCGGCCGCGCCAGCGTCGTCAGGCGCTCGGCCGCCTGCCCGAAGGACACGCGAAAGCGCGCGGCGAGCACGGCGATGTCGTAGCGCGCGCTCGCCGCCGCGCGCGCGAAGGCGCTGTAGGGCATGGCGAGCGCATGGGCGGCGTAGCGGCCGATCTCGAACCGCGCGAGCCGCCGCGCCTCGTCGCTGGATAGGGCAAGATCGGCGATCTCCGCTGTGATGGCCTTGTCCATGCGCAGCAGCGCCGCCTCCAGCGCCACTTCGTGCAACTGGTCGAAGGGCGACAGTCGCTCCGACAGGAAGAGCCGCTGCGAATGGCGGTCGTAGCGCCGGCGCCAGACCGGCATGGCGGAGGCCGGTAGAACGCGCACGGCGATCCCATGCTCGGCGCGCAGCCAGGTCTTCAACGCGGCGAGAAGATCCTCCGATGGCCCCAGCGCGCGCGCGAACTCCTCCGCCTCCGCCTCGATCGCCGCGAAGTGATGGGGCCGGCGCTCCAGCGTCTCGCGCATTTCGTCGGCCGGCAGACGCGCGCCGGCCAGAAGCGAGGCCCGCCCCTCACGCGCCAGCAGTTCGCCGAGATCGGACAGGCGCTCGGCTTGTTCGCGATAGGCCTGGTGCAGCTTGAGGATGGCCCGCGCGGCATTGGGCGCGGACGCCGCCAGATCGGCGATCTCGCCTTCGCCCGCCAACTCGCCCGAGATCAGCGGATCGGCGAAGGCCTGGCGCAGGGCCGGCAGGAGGCCGCCTTCCTCTCCGAACTCCTCGGCCTCGATCCGGTAGACCGAAGAGAGCTTCAGGAGAAGCTGCACGGTGAGCGGGCGCTGGTTGCGCTCGATCAGATTGAGATAGGAGGGCGAGATGCCGAGCTCGCTCGCCATGGCCGTCTGGCTCAGGGCCTTGGACAGGCGAAGGCGGCGGATGCGTGGCCCCGCGAAGATCTTCTGCTCGGCCATCCGTCACAATCCTTGACCAATCCACCGAGAGAAAGTTGGTCAAGATTTTGACAGTTTGACAAGGCAGGCTGGTCACAGCTGGTACAGGTTTGCCCGATTATTCCCTGCTAAAGGTCGGTTTCGTTCGACCCGCAGCGCGATTTTGACAAAACTCAACCCATCGGCGCCTGACGAAGGTCAGTTGCCAGAAGCGATCGGGAGAGTGTCATGACCGACTTTCACAAGCTTGTTCCCAGTGCCCCGCGCGGGCGCTTCGACGGCATCCATCGACCCTACGGGCCCGAGGATGTGGAGCGGCTGCGCGGCTCGATCGAGATCCGCTACAGCCTGGCCGAGCGCGGAGCCACACGCCTCTGGGAGCTTCTGCACCGCGACGATTTCGTCAACGCGCTGGGCGCCGTCACCGGCAACCAGGCCATGCAGATGGTCCGCGCCGGGCTGAAGGCGATCTACCTCTCGGGCTGGCAGGTCGCGGCCGACGCCAACACGGCGTCCGCCATGTATCCCGACCAATCGCTCTATCCCGCCAATGCCGCGCCCGAACTCTGCCGGCGCATCAACCGGACGCTGCAGCGTGCCGACCAGATCGAACATGCCGAGGGCGAGGGCCTGTCGGTCGAGAGCTGGTTCGCGCCGATCGTGGCGGATGCCGAGGCAGGGTTCGGCGGCCCGCTCAACGCCTTCGAGATCATGAAGGCCTTTATCGAGGCGGGCGCCTCGGGCGTTCATTTCGAGGATCAGCTCGCGTCGGAAAAGAAATGCGGCCATCTCGGCGGCAAGGTTCTGATCCCCACCATGGCCCATATCCGCAACCTCAACGCCGCGCGTCTGGCCGCCGACGTCATGGGCGTGCCGACACTGGTGATCGCCCGCACCGACGCCGAAGCCGCCAAGCTGCTGACCTCCGATATCGACGAGCGCGACCGGCCCTTCGTGGACTATGACAAGGGCCGCACGGCGGAAGGGTTCTTCCAGGTTAAGAACGGGCTGGAGCCCTGCATCGCGCGCGCCGTCGCCTATGCGCCGCACGCCGATCTCATCTGGTGCGAGACCTCGAAGCCCGATCTCGATCAGGCCCGACGCTTCGCCGAAGGGGTGCACAAGGTCTATCCCGGCAAGCTGCTCGCCTACAATTGCTCGCCCTCGTTCAACTGGCGGCGGCATCTGGACGAAGCGACGATCGCCAAGTTCCAGCGCGAGTTGGGCGCGATGGGCTACAAGTTCCAGTTCATCACGCTCGCCGGCTTCCACCAGCTGAACCACGGCATGTTCCAACTGGCGCGCGGCTACCGCGACCGGCAGATGGCCGCCTATAGCGAGTTGCAGGAGGCCGAGTTCGCCGCCGAGGCCGATGGCTACACCGCGACGCGCCACCAGCGCGAGGTTGGCACCGGCTATTTCGACGCCGTGGCGCTGGCGATCGGCGGCGGCGCCTCCTCCACCACGGCCATGGGCGAATCCACCGAGCACGGCCAGTTCCAGCGCCAGGCCGCCGAATAATACAGCCCTCTCGATTTCCAAGAACGGAGCGACATCATGTTCATTCTGCACGGCACCGACGATCGCACGCCGGCCATCGCTGTCGAGACCAGCCGCCCGCGCACCCGCGTCCGCGAGCGGGCCGAGGAACAGGCCACCGCGCTGACCGAGGCGCAGCAAGCCTCGATCCGCACGCTCGCCAACGAGTTGCATCGCCTCAACCACGCCGTCATGGAGGCGGTCGAGGCCGGCGTCAGCGTCGAGTTCGTCCGCGCCTCGCGCCACCACGGCGGGGACGGAACGTTCGGCGACCTGATGACCCCGCGCATCACCAGCGCCGGTTGACCCTCGCCTGGCCACATTATCGCAAGGGCCGCGCCTCGATGGGGCGCGGCCCTTGCCTCGTTGCCCAAGCGGGCCGCCGGGAGAGCCTAGCGAGCGCGCTGCGCAGGCTCGATCCACACGCCGGGGGTGAAGGTTGAGCGCGCCGCTCTAGTTCTGGCCCGTCGGCCGCCATGTGTCGGCGCGTAAGGGGCGCGTTTCCGCATCGGGCGCGGCTCGTCAGTTCGGGAGGAATGATGCTGAAA
Organism: Aureimonas sp. AU20; assembly: GCF_001442755.1. Lineage (NCBI taxonomy): Bacteria > Pseudomonadati > Pseudomonadota > Alphaproteobacteria > Hyphomicrobiales > Aurantimonadaceae > Aureimonas > Aureimonas sp. AU20. The sequence goes on from NZ_CP006368.1 coordinate 403,898, forward strand.
ACCGAAGAACGGAGTGTCGGCTCTGCCGCCGACCTGTTCCCCACCCGCATCCACGGTCGGCCCGAAATCCGCGAACTGCCGCCCGCGCCCGCCGACACGAGGCGCCTGATCGGCCCCGGCATCGTCGCCGCCGGCGTCGGGCTCTCGTCGGGCGAGTTCATTCTCTATCCCTATATCGCAAGCCAGGTCGGCATGGCCTTCGTCTGGGCCGCCCTGCTCGGCGTCATGACGCAGTTCTTCCTGAACATGGAGATCGAGCGCTACACGTTGGCGACCGGCGAAACCGTGCTCACCGGCTTCAGCCGGTTCTGGCGCCATTGGGGTCTCGTCTTCGCCGTTCTCGCCTATTTCGCCAATCTCTGGCCGGGCTGGGCGACGAGCTCGGCGACGCTTCTGTCCTATATCGTCGGCGGCGAGCCGCGCTGGATCGCCATCGCGCTTCTGGTCGTGATCGGGCTGATCCTGACGCTCGCGCCCGTGGTCTACGTGATGCTGGAGCGGCTGCAGATGGTGAAGATCGCCGCGGTCGGCGTCCTCATCCTCATCGCCGGCTTCTTCGTCATCACCGCCGAGGATTGGGCCGCGCTACCGCAGATCGTGACCACCGCCACGATCCCGTCGAAGGAACTCGGCTTCGCGCTGCTTCTGGGTGCGCTTGCGTTTGCGGGCGCGGGCGGCGGCCAGAATCTCTGCCAGTCCAACTGGATTCGCGACAAGGGCTTCGGCATGGGCTCCTACGTGCCGCGCATCACCAGCCCCGTCACCGGGCAGCCGGAGGCGGCGCCCTCCACCGGCTTCGTCTTTGAGCCGACACCGGAGAACATGGCGCGGTGGAACCGCTGGTGGCGCTTCGCCAACTGGGAGCAGATGCTGACCTTCGTGCTGATCACCTTCATCACGATCACCTTCACCTCGCTTCTCGCCTATTCCACGGTCTACGGGGAGCAGGGCCTCGCCAATTCGGTGGCTTTCGTGCAGCGCGAGGGGCAGGTTCTGGCCGAGCGCGTCGGCGGCTGGTTCGGCGCCCTGTTCTGGTTCATCGGCGCCTTCTCGCTGTTCGGCGCGGCAACCGGCATCGTCGACTATACCAGCCGTCTGGCGGCCGACGTCCTGCGCACCTCCTACCTCAAGAACGCCAATGAGAGCCGACTTTATTTCTGGCTGGTCTGGGGCCTCGTCCTGGTCGGCATCGTGGTGCTCTTGGGCGGCCTGACGCAGCCTTTGGTGCTCCTCGTCATCTCGGCCTGCGTCGGCGGACTGATGATGTTCCTCTACGCCTTCCTCCTGATTGTCCTGAACCGCAAGGTGCTGGTGCCCGAGATCCGGCCTGGCGCCTTCCGCGTCTCAATGCTCGTCTGGGCCTTCCTCCTGTTCGGCGGCCTGTCGATCCTGACGATCCTTCAGCAGCTGCCCAAGCTCTGGGGCGCGAGCTGACGAGACCTGCCGGCCCGCCTCCGTGGCGGGCCGGCCCCCTCGCCGGGCGCTGTCAGGCGCGGTCGATCCGGCCGGAGAAGCAGCCCTGCTTGGCGTTGTGGACATGGATGGTGGCGATGGACGGATTGGCGAAGAGACGCGAGATGACGGTCTCGATCCCCGCGCCATCCACCACATCGGCATCCAGCAGAAGGCCCCCCTCGTCGAAGCCTCGAAGCGAAAGGAGCCGCCGGCGCATCACCTCCGGCACCTCGCCGATCGCGTCGTAACGCTCGCTCGCGCCTTCCCAGATGAAGATCGCGTGGCTCGCGCGATAGGGCGTCGCCTCGGGCATCGAGACATGGTTCACCAAGAGGACGGTTTCCCCCTTCGGAACCTCGCGAAGCGTGATCCGATCGGGATAGCCGGGATGATCGTCCACGACCATCCGGAGGACGTTTTGAGTCCTCAGTTCCGTCTCGCTCAGCCCGAAGAGAGGGCGAAACGGTTCGGGCGAAAGTCCGGTGATGCGAAAGCTCATGTCGGCGATTCCCTTCTGTCTTCGACGCCGATCTGGCCGAGTCCGGGGTCCTCCAGCCACCCGTTTTCCCGCAGGACGCCCGTCGATATCGGGTGCGCGGCATGACGTTGCGCGTTCGGCGCCGTGCCGCGTTGCATGGCTTGGGGTCACCCCTCGGCCGGACCCTTCGGAGACATCCAAGAATTTACAGGACGTGTCCCGTCCGTTAGGTGCGGGGCCGAGAATGCCGGTCGCAGCCTACCCGGTCAAAACAAGGACACCGATATGAAGACCCTCGTCGTCTGCTCAGGCGGACTCGATTCCGTTTCGCTTGCGCAAAAATATGCCGGCGAAGGCGATCTCGCCGCGCTTGTCACCTTCGACTACGGTCAAAGGCACAAGCGCGAGATCGACTTCGCGCGCGAGGCCGCGACGCGCCTCGCCGTGCCTTTTCACCTCCTCGACATCGGCCCGATCGGCGCCGTGCTTAGCGGCTCCGCGCTCACCAGCGACGTCGCCGTGCCGGACGGCCACTATGCCGAGGAAACGATGAAGGCGACCGTCGTTCCCAACCGCAACGCCATCCTCCTCACCATCGCCTTCGGCTTGGCGGCCGCCCAGAATCTCGACGCCGTGGCCGTCGCGGTGCATGGGGGCGACCATTTCATCTATCCCGACTGCCGCCCCGACTTCATCGACGCCTTCCGGCACATGCAGGCCAAGGCCCTCGAGGGCTACGCTTCGGTGGACCTGCTGGCGCCCTTCGTCCACCGGACCAAGGCCGACATCGTGCGCGAGGGTGCGCGCTACGGAACGCCGTTCGAGCGCACATGGTCCTGCTACAAGGGCGGCGAGGTGCATTGCGGGCGCTGCGGCACCTGTGTCGAGCGCCGGGAGGCCTTCCACTTGGCGGGTGTCGAGGACCCGACCCGCTACGAGGACCCCGATTTCTGGCAAGCAGCTGTCGCATCGAGGGCGGGCTGATGTACCGGATCACCAAGCGGTTCGACTTCTCGGCCTCGCATCAGCTGACCGGCCTGCCGGACGATCACCCCTGCGCCCGGCTGCACGGGCACAATTACATCGTGGAGATCGAGCTGTCGGCCGAGGCGCTGAACGCGCATGGCTTCGTGCGCGACTATCGCGACCTGTCCGAACTCAAGCGCTATATCGACGAGCGTTTCGACCATCGCCATCTCAATGCCGTGCTCGGCCACGACCATGTGACGGCGGAGACGCTGGCGCGGCATTTCTTCGAATGGTGCCGGGTGCGCTTTCCCGAGGTCTCGGCGGCGCGGGTGAGCGAGACGCCCAAGACCTGGGCGGAGTATCGCCCGTGAGCGGCGAGGCTCCCATCCGCATCAGCGAGATCTTCGGCCCGACCATCCAGGGCGAAGGCGTGCTGATCGGCGAGCCGACCGTGTTCGTGCGCTCGGGCGGCTGTGATTATCGCTGCGTCTGGTGCGACACGCTGCATGCCGTGGATGCCAGCTTTCGCGACGAATGGCGCCCGCTCTCTCCGGAGGCGATCTGGCAGGAGGTCGAGCGGCTGTCGGGCGGGCGGCCCCTCACCGTCTCGCTGTCGGGCGGCAATCCCGCGATCCAGCCCTTCGGCCCCTTGATCGCGCGGGGCCGAGCGGCGGGCTACGGCTTCGCTTTGGAAACGCAGGGCTCGGTCGCGCGGGACTGGTTTGCCGAGCTGGAAACGCTGGTGCTCAGCCCCAAGCCCCCGTCGAGCGGCATGGCGACGGACTGGTCGGCGCTGGACGCCTGCCTCGCGGCAGCAGGCGCCAAGCCGCGCGTGGTGCTGAAATTCGTCGTCTTCGACGAGGCCGACTATGCCTTCGCGAAGGCGGCGGCGGCGCGCCACCCCGCGCTTCCCGTCTTCCTTCAGCCGGGCAATCCCGTGGAGGCGGCGCGATCGGGCAGCGAAAGCGCCGATCTCCCCGCCATGATGGACCGCATGCGTTGGCTGGTGGAGCAGACACTCGCCGAAGGCTGGTTCGCGCCGCGCATCCTGCCGCAGCTTCATGCGCTGATCTGGGGGCACCGGAAGGGCGTCTGACCCCTCCGATGCCCCCGCCAGACGTGGGGCTCAGGCTTCGTCCTAGCCGAGGCGCACGACGAGCTTGCCGAAGTTCTCGCCTTCGAGAAGACCCATGAAGGCCTTCGGCGCGTTCTCCAGCCCATCCACGACATCCTCGCGAAACTGGATCTTCCCGCCTCGAACCCAGGGCTCCATCTCGGCCAGGAATTCGGAGTAGTCCGGCCCGTAATGGTCGCTGATGATGAAGCCTTCCATGCGGATGCGCTTCTTGAGAAGAGTCGCCATGAGGAGGCCCAGGCGGTCCGGCCCATCCGGTAGTCCGTTCGCGTTGTAGCCCGAGATCAGGCCGCAGATCGGCACGCGGGCATGGACGTTCAGAAGCGGGAGAACGGCGTCGAACACCGCGCCGCCGACATTCTCGAAATAAACGTCGATGCCCTTGGGAACGGCGGCCTTCAGCTGCTCGGCGAAATCGCCCGCGCGCCGGTCGATGCAGGCGTCGAAGCCGAGCGTCTCCGTTACGTAGCGGCACTTCTCGGCCCCGCCCGCGATGCCGACAACTTCAGCGCCGCGCTGCTTGGCCACCTGGCCGACCACCGAGCCGACGGCGCCGCTGGCGGCGGCCACCACCACGGTCTCGCCCGCCTTGGGCTGGCCGATCTTGGTGAGGCCCCACCAGCCCGTGAAGCCCGGCATGCCGAGGACGCCGAGCGCGGTGGAGGGGTTCTGCAGGTCGGCGGGGAGCTTGCGCAGTTCCTTGGCGGGAAGCACCGCGCGCTCCTGCCAGCCGCCGAAGCCGAGAACGAGATCGCCCGCGGAATAGTCGGGATGGCGCGAGGTTTCGACTCGCCCGACCGTTGCGCCGCCCAGCGCCTCGCCGACCTTGAAGGGCTCGGCATAGGAAGGCGCGTCGCTCATCCGCCCGCGCATATAGGGATCGAGCGACAGAAAGAGGTTGCGCACTTCGACCTGCCCCTCGCTCGGCTCGCCCAGCGCCGCCTCCTCCAGGCGGAAATTCTCCGGTGTCGGCGCGCCTTTGGGGCGGGAAGCGAGGGCGATGCGGCGGGTAACACGGCTAGCCATGGACAAACCTTCTCTTGTTGTCGGAAGGCTCATGTAGGCGCGAACACGTTTTTTTCACCCCGAGGCCGCAGACCGGCGCCCGGCCGAGCCACCTCAAGCAGAGAGAAGCTGGCGCCTTTCGACCGGTGCTTCGACACGGGTGGTCGTACGGATCAGATCCGCCTTGGCCAGCGGGCGACCCAAGAGATAGCCCTGGAAGGTCGCGCAGCCAGCGGCGCGCGACAGCTCGAACTCCTCCTCCGTTTCCACGCCTTCCGCGACCACGCTGAGGCGCAGGGCGCGCGCCACTTCCATGACGGCCGAAACGAAGATGCGCGAAACCGGATCGTCCGGCAGGCGGGAGACATAGGAACGGTCGATCTTCACCATGTCCACGGGCAGGCTCTGCAGATAGTTGAAGGTGCAGTGGCCGGTTCCGAAATCGTCGAGCGCGATCCTGACGCCCATGGCGCGCAAAGCCTGGATGCGGCCGAGCACTTCGGGGATCGAAAGGAGCGAGACGTTCTCGGTGATCTCCAGAACGAGCTGGTTGGGCGCGGCGCCGGTTTCCTTCAGCACGTCCCTCACCACGCCCAGAAGATCGTTGCGCCGCATCTGAGCGGGCGAGATGTTGACGGTGACGAACCGGCCCGGCAGGTCTTCGAGATCGAGGCAGGCGCGGCGCAGCACCCATTCGCCCAGCATGTCGATCAGCGTGCTTTCCTCGGCAACGGGAATGAATTCGGCGGGCGGGATCATGCCACGAACCGGGTGCTTCCAGCGCACCAGCGCCTCGACGCCCAGGATCGTCTGATCGGCGTCGGTGATCGGCTGGTAATGAAGGTCCAGCTCGTCCAGCATGATCGCGGCCCGCAGATCGCGTTCGATCATCCGGCGGTTGCGCTTCACGCTCAGCATGTCGGGGTCGAAGACCGTGGCCCGCCCGCGCCCGCGCCGCTTGCTTTCGTAGAGGGCAAGATCGGCGAGGAGGATCATCTCCTCGAAGAAGGACGTGTGCTTGGGCGCGGTGACGAGGCCGATCGAGGCGCTGAGATTGAGCTGTCGGGTGGCCGCGAAGGTCGGCGCCTTCAGAGCGACCAGAAACTCGTCCATCAGCGCGAGGCCGCGCACCTCGTCGCAACGAGGCAGGAGCACGGCGAACTCGTCCCCGCCCAGGCGCCCGATCGAGGCGCCGGGTAAGGTGCGCCGCGCGACCTCAACCAGATGCGTCAGCGCGAAGTCGCCGACATTGTGGCCGAAGCTGTCGTTCAGCGACTTGAAGTGATCGACGTCGAGAAGCGCCAGCGAGCAGGGTTCGCCCTGTGCGCTGGGGCGCGTGGCGGTCTTCAGCGTTTCCATGAAGATGCGCCGCGTCATCGCGCCCGTCAGCGGATCGGCCTGGAGCAGGGCCACCTGGCGCGCCGCCTCGACTTCCGCTGCCACCACTTCCCGCCCGAGGCGATGGCGCATCCACAGGAGAAGCAGGACCGACAACGCGACGAGACAGAAGCTGGCGAAGAACACGGCGATCGGCTCGAAATCCGGAAACAGGAACCAGGTCACCATGCCAGCGAGCGACAGGGCCTGAAGCACCAGCAACAAACGGTACTGCCTGATCTTGATACGGGGTGTCGCCTGAAACGGGTCCATGAGTCGCGGTCTCCTGCCGGTCCGCTCGTCTTAGAAAAAGCCTTTGCACAGGACGTTAAGCCCGGAGCCGTCTCAGCCGCCGGATGGCGAATTTCGCAAAAAATTCATACGTTTCAACCCTGGCGCGCCGGGGGCAATAATCTCGCGCTTCATTTGCGAAGGCGGCGATGTTGCTTGGATGCGTAGGCGGCGTCAGGGCCTGAAGAGATGGGCGGCGCCCCGAACCTCGACGCTCACGAACTCGCCCGCGCGCGGGGCCAGCGCGCCGGACACGGGAACCCGCAAGGAGACCCCCTCGCCCGCCGCGCCCGACAGGTCGAGCCCGACCTGACAGACCGGCCCGCCGAACTCGACATCGGTCACCCGCGCCCGCATCCCGTCGGCCCCCTCGCCAGCCTGCCCCAGCAGAAGCTGCTCGGGGCGCAGGAGGAGCCTCGCGCTGCCGCCGGCGGTGCCGCTCTCGTTCGTTCGCACGCGCCCCAGCGCGCAGTGCGCCCAGCCATCGGCTTCCAGAACGGCGTCGAGCAGGATCGCGGGGCCTAGAAAGGCGGCGGTGGCGGCATCATTCGGCTGGAGATAGAGCGCGCGGGGCTCGCCGACCTGCTGCAGGCGGCCGTCGCGCAGGACGGCGAGCTGATGGGCGAAGGTCAGCGCTTCGCCCTGGTCGTGCGTCACCAGAATGGCGGCGATGCCTTGCGCCTCCAAGACCTCAGCTACCTTCCGGCGCAGCGAGTCGCGAAGCCCGGCGTCGAGCGCCGAGAAGGGCTCGTCGAGCAGCATGAGCTTTGGCCGCCGGGCCAGCGCGCGGGCCAGCGCCACACGCTGCTGCTGCCCGCCAGAGAGCTCGTGCGGCCTGCGATGGCGCAGCGACCGGTCGAGTTCCACCAGATCCATCAGCGCCAGGATGCGCTCGGCCCGGTCCTTCAAGCGCTTGTCCATGCCGAAGCCGATATTGGCGGCAAGGTCGAGATGGGGAAACAAGGCGCCGTCCTGCGAGACGAGGCCGATCGGGCGCTGGTGCGGATGAAGCGCGCGGCCGGGCTCGGCGAGGACCAGATCGCCCAGTGTGATGCGGCCGGCATCGGGCGCCTCGAAACCCGCGATCAGGCGAAGGAGCGTCGACTTGCCCGAGCCGGACGGGCCGACCACGGCCGTGCGGCTGGCGGGCGCGACGGCGAGATCGATGCCGTCCACGGCCCGCACGGAGCCGAACAAGCGGGACACCCCATCAAGGCGCAGAAGGGTCATCGCGCTCTTGCCTTGTCGGCCCGCACGGCCACGAGCACCGTCAAAGGCAGGGAGATCAGAACCATGAGAAGCGCATAGGGCGCGGCGGCGACATAGTCGATCTCGCTGGTCAGCGTCCAAAAGCGCGTCGCCAGCGTTTCCGTGCCGTTGGGCGCCAAAAGCAGCGTTCCGGTGAGCTCGGTCGCGATGCCGAGCCCCGCTAGCGCCATGCTGGCGGCAAGGCCGGGCGCGGCAAGCCGCAGCGTCACTTCTAAGATTGCCCGGCCGGGAGTTCGGCCGAGCGCCTGGGCTGCCTCCTCAAGCTGCACCGGCGCCTGCGCGAGGCTCGGGCGCACGGCGACCAGCGCACGCGGCAGGAACATCAAGGCATAGGCGACAAGCAGCGTGAAGGCGGTCTGGTAGAGCGGCAGCGCGACGCGCACGGTGACGGCCACCAGCGTCAGCGCGATCACCACGCCGGGGATCGAGGCGACAGAGTAATGCGCCGCCTCCATGGCGCGTACCAGCCGGCCCGGCGCGCGCAGCGAGAGCCAGGCCACGGGAAGCGCGGCGAGCGTGGCGAGACAGCCGCCGGCCAGCGCCAGCAGGAGCGTGGTGCCGAAGGCCGCGCCGATCTCGCCCATCGGCCAGGCACTCCATCCCCCATAGGACAGCCAACGCGCCAGGGTGAGGATGGGCACGCCGAGCGACAGGGCGGCGACCAGCGCCAGCCCCAGGACGCAAAGCGGCATGAAGGCGCCGAGCCGCGCACTTTTGGGCGCCCTCGCCGCGCCCGAGCCGACCTTGGCGTATCGTTCGCTGCCGCGAAACGCCCGCTCGCACAGGACGAGCCCCAGGCAGAGCAGCATGAGGACGCCGGCCAGCATGTTGGCCGCCGGCCCGTCGAACGAGGTCTGGAACTGGTCGACGATCGCGGTGGTGAATGTGTCGAACCGGATCATGACGTAGAGGCCGTATTCGGCGAGAAGATGCAGGGCGACGAGAAGGCTGCCGCCGCAGATCGCCAGCCGCAATTGCGGCAGCACGACACGCCAGAGGATGCGCGCCGGCGACAGGCCGCTTGCCGCCGCCGCTTCCTCCAGCGCCGGGTCGAGCCGGCGAAGCTGCGCGGCGACGGGCAGGTAGAGAAGGGGGAAATAGGCCAGCACCGAGAGGAGCGTCGCCGCCGGCAGACCCTCAAGGCCCGGGAACAGCGAAATCCAGCTATAGCTCTGCACGAAGGCGGGCACGGCCAGCGGCGCGGCGGCTAGCCAGGCCCAGAAGCGGGCGCCCGGCAGATCGGTGCGTTCCGTCGCCCAGGCCATGGCGAGGGCGAGGGCGATCGAGGGCGGCAGCGCGCAGACGACGAGGCCGAGCGTGTTGAGCAGGAGCTGGCCGACGCGCGGGCGAAACACCAGCGTGGCGATCGTCTCCCATCCGGTCTGTACGCTGACCCAGAGAATAAAGCCGAGCGGCAGCAGCGCCAGCGCCGACACGAGGCCGGCGGCGGCGAGCAGCGCGGGGCGTCCGCCCGTGCGATAGCGCGCGAGGCCGCTCCACCCGTCGGCGCGGGAGCGCAGCTCGGGCGCCGCGCTTGCGGACGGAGCGGACAGGGTCATGCGAGGCGCGCCCGGCTCAGAGGAGCCCGGCCTCCGTCATGAGCTTCACCACGGCGCGGTTGTCGAGCTCGTCCGGCGTCACCTTCGGCGCGTCGAGATCGGCCAGCGGCACGAGGGCGGGGTTGGATGCGGCGCCCTTGCCCACGGCATATTCGAAGGAATTGCCGGTCTTCAGGATTTCCTGCCCCTTGGGACCGGCAACCCATTTCACGAAGGCCTCGGCATCCGCCTTGTGCTGGCTGGAGGCCAGAACGCCCGCGCCGGAGATGCTGACGAAGGCGCCGGGGTCCTTGTGACGGAAATAGTGCAGGCCGATATTGCCGGAATTCTCGCCGGTCTTCGCCTGATCGCCGAAATAGTAATAGTGATAGATGACGGCGCCCTCAGTCTCGCCGGCGTTCACCGCCTTCATGGCGACGCTGTTGCCTTTGTAGAACTTGGCGTTCTCATGCATCGCTTTCAGCCAATCCAGCGTCGCGGCTTCGCCCTTCAGCTGCAGCATGGCGGCGACGATGGCCTGAAAATCTGCGCCCGTCGGCGAGGCGGCCCAGCGACCCTTCCATTCCGGCTTGGCGAGATCGACGATAGAGGCCGGCAGCGCGCCGTCCTTCAGCTTGGTCTTGTCGTAGGCGAAAACGGTCGAGCGCGCGGCGACGCCGATCCAGTGCCCGCTGGCCGGCTGGAACTCGGCAGGGACCTCGGCGCGCGTCTCGGCACCGAGCGGCGCGAAGAGACCGGCCTTGTCGACCAGCGCCATGGCGGGCGAATTCTCGGTGACGAAGACGTCCGCCGGGGAGGCCGCGCCTTCCTGCACGATCTGGTTGCCCAGTTCCGTGTCGCTTCCCTTGCGCAGGGTGACGGGGATGCCGGTGTCCTTGGTGAAGCCTTCGGCCCAGGCCTTGGTCAGGCTTTCGTGCTGGGCGTTGTAGACGGTGATTCCCTCACCCGCCGCGAAGGCGGCAGTGGAGCCGGCGAGAAGGCCGATCAAAGCGGAAAGGAAGCCGAGCCGGCCATTGGTCCGAGACATGCGTACACCCCGTTTGGGACCCGCCGCTCGATGGCGGCGTCAAGGGCTGTTCTGTTCAAGTTGAGTTGATCAGTCAACTTATGTTTTCAATTTTTCCTGCCATTCAGGAAAGCGAACGGCCATAAAAAAACGCCCGCTGGGGGAGGACCAGCGGGCGTCATGGGTGGCCTTCGGTGGGAGGAACCGTCGGCACGTCGCCTCAGCCGATGGGAGGAAAGGCTGCAGCGAAACTCACAAGTCCGAATTTAGGTTCCTCGCCCGCGAAGCGCCAGAGTGCGCTTTGCATGGCAGCCCTGCTTTTGTTGCAGAGCACAAAAGAGGGATGGCTCCGTGTCCACCGAGAGTGGCCATGGCGCAATGTTCCAGGCCGAGCCTGTATCCTTCTGGACACGAAATTGGATCGAAACTGGCCTCGTCGAGGATTTGCCGGCTAAGGGATTGCGCTGCGATATGACATTTGCATGAATGCGGCCGACGCTTTTCCAGTGGGAGTTGTGGAGATGACGGTGGTGACGGTGGGGTCGTTTCGCAGCGGGGGCACGACGACCCTGGCCCTAACTCTGGCCTCCGCCGTCGAACGTTTGGGAACCGAGGTCCTTCTTGTGGACGCCGCGCGCCGGCCCGACCTGTCGCACTGGTCGGAGCGGCCGGGCTGCCCGAAGGGGATCGGCGTCGTTCGCGTCACCAAGCCGTCGCAGCTGGAAGACGTGGTTCATCTCGGACGTCGCTCACGCCGCTTCGTGGTGATCGACGCGGGCGTGTGCGACGGCATGCTGGCCGAGGCTGCGGCCGTGTCCACGATGGCCATCATTCCCGTGCGCTTTTCGCCCCTGTCGGCCAGCGCGGCGGCCGAAACCGAGGCGATGCTGCGCGAAGCCCCCACGGAGCGCCAGCCCCGCCGACGCGCCCTGGTCGCAACCGGCATCACGTCGATTCCCAGTCGCATCGCCCGGCGGGTCGAGCGGGATCTTGCCAGCTGCCGAAGCTTCCGCCTGCCGGCGGGTCTCGGCCTGCGCGCTGCCTTCGAGGCGCCCTTCCTGGCTGGGGGAACGATCTACAATCTCACCGACGACGACGCGCCGGGTCTTTCCAGCGCGCGCCAGGATGCCGCCGCCGTTTTGTCGGAACTCGAAATGTTCGGCCTTCGGCGCCCGGAAAAGCGCGACGACGCGCGCAAGCGCACCCTCCCCTCGGAGTGGCTGCGCCCGCAGCACGCAGCGTCGGCCGGGGTCTACCAGTTCGCCTGAACTCGGGGCGCGTTCGGCGTTTCGAACAGATCAGGGCACCGCGCCACCACGCGAGCCGAATTCGCAAATCCTGTCTGGTGAGGATTTGGAACAGAATGCGGGACGCCGCCTCTGTGGCTCGAAGATGGGCTGAAAAGAGGCGAAAGAGGCCGGCGCGGCCTCTCCAGAGCGGCTCGGCGTTCGCCGTCAGCGGAGGCGCGACAGGCGGCCGGACACGAGGCGCTCGATGTCCCAAAGCGCAGCGGTCAGAACCTGCAGGTCCGGCTGCGGCAGGGTGCGGCCGAGATCGCCGTTCACGTCCGCCCAGATGCGATGGACCTCCGAGCGCATGCGCTCGCCTTCCTCCGTCAGCCGCACGCAGGTACGGCGCATGTCGGCCTCGTCGGCCTGACGCTGGCACCAGCCGCGCCGCTCGAGGATGTCCAGCATTTTCGAGACGGTGGACGGGCGTACGGTCAGATCCTGCGCCACGCCGCAGACGCTACGCGGCTCGGTTCGATCCAGGGCGTCGAGCAGCTGATCCTGCCCGGCCACGACGCCGATCTCTGCGAGGCGAATGGCGACGAGCTGGCGCGTGGCTTTGGAAATGGCAATTAGAGGTTGGACAAGGTCGCTCTCATCCGTCTTGCGGCTCGTGGCGGGGTTAGGCGGGGCAGTGGACCGCATGATGGCTTCCTCCTAATTATATAAGTCGCTTATAATATATGGAGCCAACCAAATATGTCTAACAGGTATGATAAGTTCGACGGAATAAAATCAGTCGCTGGAACAAACATTACGGGTGCGAAACAGTTTTTTACGCGATTGTTTTTTGCGCTATGAAACGGGAGCTGATGGGAGAAGCAAGCCCTGTCGAGGCGTGATGATTATTCGAATAATGGAAGCGAAAGGGAAGCCTTGGACCCCAGTCGTCCATGCGGCATTTGCCTCGTTTCGTTGCGTCAGCTTCGGTTGCAGGAAGTGGTGGACGCCGCGCCTCTGCCGCGTGTCAGGCGCAAGGCGGCGTGATAGACACGAGCCATGGCCTTTCGCTTCGTCCACACCGCCGATCTCCATCTTGACTCGCCCCTTCGCTCCCTTTCCTTGCGTGATCCCGATCTGGCCGAACTGATCGGCGATGCCTCCCGCCGGGCCTTGTCGGCGATCGTCGATCTCTGCCTGGAAGAACAGGTGGACGCGCTCGTGATCGCCGGCGATCTCTATGACGGCGAGCAGACCTCCATGAAGACGGCGCGCTTCCTGGCGCGCGAGATGGAACGGCTCCATGCCGGCGGCGTGCGCGTCTTCAAGATTCGCGGCAATCACGACGCGATGTCGCGCATCACCGCCGAACTCGTCCTGCCGCCCAATGTCCATGTGTTCGGCGGACGGGCCGAGATCGTGCGCATTCCCAAGGGGGCGCTCGAAGTCGCCGTGCATGGGGTCAGCTTCGCCAAGCCGCAGGCGCCCGAAAGCCTTCTGCCGAAATTCAAGCCGGCCTTGCCGGACACGGCCAATATCGGCCTCCTCCATACCAGTCTCGCCGGCGCGCCGGGGCACGACGTCTATGCGCCGACCTCGGTCCCCGAGCTTCAGGCGACGCGCTTTTCCTACTGGGCGCTCGGCCATGTGCACGGCCGCACGGCCTATGGCGATGCCGGCGGGCGTGTCGTCATGCCGGGCATGCCGCAGGGGCGGGATGTCAACGAAGGCGGGCCGAAGGGCGTAACGCTCGTCACCATCCGCGACGATCGCACGGTCGAGATCGAGGAGCGCGTGACCTCGCTTGCCGAGTTCGCCCGCGTGTCCGTGGATCTGTCCGGCGTCGAGGACTGGCGCGAGGCGATCGAGCGCATCGGCCGGGCGCTGGAAGACGCGCGCGCCCCGGCCCGCTCCGCCGTTCTGGTGGCTCGCCTGCATCTCAAGGGTCGCACCCCGCTCGCCTTTCGTCTGCGGCGTGACGGCGATCTCCTCCATGCCGAAGCCTCGGCCCGGGCCGAGCGGGTCGGCCGGACCTTCGTGGAGAAGATCGCGGTGGAGACCGAGCCGCCGGGCAATGAGCGGGAGGCGGCGGGGCCGCTGGCCGAGCTGGGCCGGCTGATGCGCGAGGATGTCGCGAAAGCCCATGGCACGCGGGAGGCCGTGCGGGCGCTGGCCGAGAAGCTGCGCGACGAGCTGCCGAGCGATGCGCGCGATTTCGCGGGACGCACCGAAGCGGAGTTCGAAGCCTTTCTGGACAAGCTCATGGTGGAGGCCGGCGAGGACATGCTGGCCCGGCTCAGCCTCGGCGCGGAGGAGGACGCCTGATGCGCCTTCGCCGCCTCGATCTCACGCGCTACGGCCGCTTCACCGACAATCGGCTCGATTTCGGCCCATCGACGCCCGGCGCGCCGGATTTCCACATCGTCTACGGATTGAACGAGGCGGGCAAATCGACCTCGCTTTCCGGCTTTCTCGACCTTCTCTTCGGTATCGAGCAGAAGTCGCGCTACGATTTTTTGCATCCCTATTCCGCGATGGAAGTCGGCGCGCTGTTGGAGATCGACGGGGCCGAGCGCCATTTGATCCGCCGCAAGCAGCGCACGGGCTCGCTCACCGACGGCGCCGGCCAGGGCGTAAACGAGGCCCTGCTCGCCGGCGCGTTGGGCGGCCTGTCGCGCGAAAGCTACCGCGCCATGTTCTCGCTGGACGACGAGACGCTGGAGGCCGGCGGCGAGGCCATTCTGCAGAGCCGGGGCGATCTCGGCGAGCTTCTCTTCTCCGCCAGCGCGGGCCTTGCCGGCATCAGCGCGGCACTGGTTCGCGCGCAGGACGAGGCCGACGCGATCCACCGCAAGCAGGCGCGCTCCACCGCGATCTATGCCCTTCGCCAGCGCATCGAGGCGCTGGACACCAAGCGCAACGAGATCGATACGGCCGCCTCGCGGCACAATGCGCTGGCCGGCGAGCTTGCGAAGGCAAGCGAGAGCTACGAAGCGGTGATTTCCGAACTCGGTGGCTTGCGTCGTCGCTGGCGCGAGATCGAGGCCGCGTTGCGGGCGCTGCCCCGGCTGCGCGACCATGCCGCGCTGGCCGAGGCGCTGGAAACGGAGGGCGCCGCGCCCCGGCCGCCCGCCTCCTGGCGCGACAGCTTTCCCAAGCTCCTGGCGGAAAGCGCGCGGGTGGACGCAGCGCTTCGCAGGATCGAGAGCGACCGGGCGCGGATCGAGACCGAGCGGGCCGCCAGCCAGCCGGAACCCGCCCTTCTCTCGCTTCAGCCTCGCTGGCGCGCGCTGGAAGGCGACCGCGCCCGAGCCCTGACCGCCGAGGACGATCTGCCCCGGCGTCGGCGCGAGCTCGACGCGGCGGCGGCGCATCTCCGCGAAACGCTGGCCCTCCTCGGCGCGCCCGAGGGAACGGCCCCGGCGGCGCTCGTCCTGCCCGCGCCGGTGCTGGGTTCGCTTCGCGAGCGGATCGACGCGCGGCTGGCGCTGGAACAAAAGCTGGAAGCCGCCTTGGGCGAGGAGGCGGAGGCTGCGCATCGGCTGGAGACCGCCGAGACCGGCCGTGCCACGGGCGAGGCCGAAGGCTTCGACGCCTCGGCTCTGGCCGTGCTCGACACCGCCCGCGCGCTGGCCCGGCGCAGCGACGCGGCGGGGCGGCTCGCCCATTGGCGCGGCGAGGCGGCCAAGCGCCGTCAGGCCCTCGCCGCCCGGCTCGATGCGCTTCGACCCTGGTCCGGGGAAGCCTCGCAGCTGCGCGCCCTGCATCTGCCCGACAGCGACCGGCTCGCCGGTTGGCGGGCGCGCCTCGGGGAAACCGAACGCCGCGAGGCGGAGGCGCTGAACCGGCTGCGCGAGGCCGAGACGGAGGCGCGGCTGTCCGCGACCCGGCTCGGCGCGATGGAAAAAAGCGCCGGGGCGATCGACGACGCCCATGCCGAACGTCTGCGGGGCGAGCGTGACGCGGCCTGGGCGGCGCATCGCGGGAGTTTGAGCGAGGCCACCGCCGAGCGCTTCGAGACCCTGTTGAAGGCGGATGATGGGCTGTCGCAGCGCCGCCTTGCCCAGGCGCGCGAACTCGGGGAGTTGCGCCAGCTCGGCGCAGCGCTCGCCACCGCCGAGACCGCCGCCGAGCGCTGGCGCGAACTGGCCGACGAGGCCGGGCGCGACCGCGTGCGGATCGCAGCCGAGATCGCGAGCGCCCTGCCGTCCGCCCTGCGCGGGGAGGAGGGCGATGGCGTCGCTCTTCTATCGCGGCTCGACGCGTTTTCGCGCCGCCGAGCGGACGCGCTGGACGCCTTCTCCGCCCTGGACGAAGCCGAGACGGCGCAGGAGGAGGCGGAAGCCGAGGCCGTGCGACTGCGCGAGGGCTTGTGCGAGGCGCTGAGCGCGCTGGGCCGCGAGCCTGCCGGCGGGGATCTGGCTCTGTTGAGCGATGCCGCCGACGCGGTTCTGACCGAGGCGACGGAAGCGGGCGCGCGGCGCGCGGCCGCCACCCGCGACCTGGAAGGGCGGCGGCTCGATCTGGAGCGGCGGCGGCGCGACGCGGAAGGCGCCCGCCGCTTGGCCGAGGAATGGGCGGCAAGTTGGCGGCGTCTCTTGAGCGACAGCGGCTTGGCCTCCCAGTTCGGACCTCGCTTCGCCCCGGCGAAGGCGGGCGACGAGTTGGGCTTTGCCGCGCTCGGCCCGCTGGTCGGTGCGGTGCGCGAGATGCTGCCGGTTTTGGCCGAGCTTCCGGTCCGCCTGCGTGCGGTGGCCGATCTGCAGCACCGGGTCGAGACCATGGAGGAGAACCGCCGCCACTTCGCCGAGGCGCTGGACGGCCTGATCTCCGCCTCCGGCCTCGCGCTGGACGAGGCCGCCCTCGCCGCCCGGGCGGAGCGCTTGGCCGGCGAAATCGAGACGGCGGAGCGCCGGGCGCAGGCGCTGCGCCATTTCGATGGCGAGTTGGAGCGCCTTTCCTCAGAACACGCCGATCTGCGGGAGGCGCAGGCGCGGCTCGCCGCCGAGGGCGAGGCGATGATCTCCGCCTTCGACGTCGAGACCCTAGCCGAGGTCGGTCCCTGCTTGGAGGCGGCCGCTGAACGCGCCCGTCGCGAAGCGCGTCTTCAGGATTGGGAGCGCGACATCCTCGCCGATCTCGGCGTCGCCTCGCTTGAAGAGGCGCGCGCGCATCTGGCGGAGGCCGACGAAGAGACGCTGGAGGCCGAGCGCGGAGCGCTGGACGCGCGCCTGAAGGACCTCGAAGCCCGACGCGAGACGCTGTTTCGCGCCAAGAGCGATGCGGCCGACGCGCTGGAGCGGATCGGCGGGGACGACGCCGTGGCGCGTCTGATGGGCGAGCGGCGGGTGGCGATCCTCGAAATGGAAGAGTTGGCGACGCGCGCGCTGCGCCTCCGGGCGGGCGCGCTGATCGCCGGCGATGCGCTACGCCTCTACCGCGACCGGCACCGCTCCGCCATGATGGACCGCGCCTCGCAGGCTTTCAGCACCATGACGCGGGGCGACTATGCCGGCCTCGCCACGCAGGCCGAGAAGGACCGGGAAACGCTGATCGGGCTGACGCGCGCGGGCGGCTCGCGCCTTGCCATGGACATGTCCAAGGGCACCCGCTTCCAGCTTTATCTCGCGCTGCGCCTGGCCGGCTACGAGGAGTTCGCCAGAGCCCGCGCGCCGGTTCCCTTCCTCGCCGACGACATCATGGAGACCTTCGACGAGCCGCGCTCGGAAGAGGTGCTGCGGCTTCTGGCGGCGCTGTCGCGCCACGGGCAGGTGATCTACCTCACCCATCACCGGCACCTCTGCGACCTCGCCCGAACGGTGGAGCCGAGCGTGAGGCTGCACGAGATCGCCAATTAGAACGTCGGCGGCGTGCAGGCGCTGACGACCTCGCACGGGTTCGGACCGACGCAACGGAAGCGATGTGGGCGCCGGCTTTCGAAATAATAGGCGTCGCCGGGGCCGAGAATGCGGCGCTCGTCGTCCACCGTCACCTCCAGCCGGCCCGACAGGACGATGCCGCCCTCCTCGCCCTCGTGGACGAGCGGCACCTTTCCCGTGTCGGCGCCGGGCTGGTAGCACTCCTTCAGGATCTGCAGCGAGCGGCCGAACAGGCTCTCACCCACCTGCCGATAGGAGATCGGCCCCTTGCCGATCTCCACCAGTTCCTCCGCCTGATAGAAGGCCTGCTTCGGCCGCTCCGGCTCGAAGGCGAAGAACTCGGCCAGACCGATCGGGATGCCGTCGAGAATGCGCTTCAACGCGCCGACCGATGGATTCGTGGCGTTCGCCTCGATCAGCGAGACGGTGGAATTGGTGACGCCCGCCCGCTTGGCGAGCTGGCGCTGCGAAAGGCCATGCGCCAAGCGCAGGTGCCGCAGCCGCCCGCCGATATCGTCCGTCATGCCGCGCGTTCCTCTTGTTCGATTCATCGAACACTGGCGCAGTCGACCATGTCAAATCAAGGGGTTGGGGTGAGCGAGAAAAGGACTTGTTCGCGCCCGGGATCGGCCCATTCTGGCGCGACCCTGTCCGGAGACGCGTCATGACCATTCACACCCGCCCCAACACGCCCTCGCTCGACAGTTTCTGGATGCCGTTTACGGCCAACCGGCAGTTCAAGCAGGCGCCGCGTCTCCTCGTCTCGGCCGAGGGCATGCGCTACACCGATATGGAGGGCCGCCCGGTGCTGGACGGCACGGCAGGCCTCTGGTGCGTCAATGCGGGCCATGGCCGCAAGCGCATCGCCAGCGCGGTGGAGCGCCAGCTTCTGACGCTGGACTATGCTCCGACCTTTCAGATGGGCCATCCCATCGCCTTCGAATTCGCCGAGCGGCTGGCCGCTATGGCGCCGGGGCCGCAGGGCGGCAAGCTCGACCGCATCTTCTTCACCGGCTCGGGCTCGGAATCGGTCGACACCGCGTTGAAGATCGCGATCGCCTACCAGCGCGCCATCGGCCAGGGCACGCGCACGCGCCTGATCGGCCGCGAGCGCGGCTATCACGGCGTCGGCTTCGGTGGCATCACGGTGGGCGGCCTCGTCAACAATCGCCGCGTCTTCCCGCTCCTGCCAGGTGCCGACCATCTGCGCCACACGCATGATCTGGCGCGAAACGCCTTCACCAAGGACGGGCTGCCCGAACACGGCGCCGATCTCGCCGACGATCTGGAGCGGCTTGTGGCTCTGCACGGGGCGGAGACGATCGCGGCCTGCATCGTGGAGCCGGTGGCGGGCTCGACCGGCGTCCTCCTGCCGCCCAAGAACTATCTCGAACGGCTGCGCGCGATCTGCGACCGGCACGGCATTCTTCTCATTTTCGACGAGGTCATCACGGGCTTCGGGCGGCTGGGCAGCCCGTTCGCGACCGATCATTTCGGCGTGGTGCCCGATCTCGTGACCACCGCCAAGGGCCTCACCAACGGCGTCATCCCGATGGGCGCGGTGTTCGCCAGCCGCAAGCTGCACGATGCGCTGATGCAGGGGCCGGAAGGCGCGATCGAGCTGTTCCACGGCTACACCTATTCCGGCCACCCCGCCGCCTGCGCGGCGGGCCTCGCGACGATGGAGATCTACGAGGAGGAAGGCCTTCTGACCCGCGCCGCCGACCTGGCCGGCACCTGGTCCGACACGATCCACGGGCTTCGCGGCCTGCCCCATGTCATCGACATCCGCACGATCGGCCTCGTCGCCGGCATCGAGCTTCAGCCGCGCGAAGGCGCGCCGGGAGCGCGGGCTTACGAGGTCTTCGTGGAATGCCTGAAGCGCGGGCTTCTGATCCGCGTCACCGGCGACATCATTGCCCTGTCCCCGCCGCTGATCGTGCAGGCGGAGGAGATCGCCGAAATGGCCGACACGCTCGGCGCCGTGATCCGCGCCACGGGCTGACCGACTTTCGGACGGCGGGGCCTGCCCTCGCAGTCCGCCCGTCAGGTCCAATACAGGATGCGGCCGGTCGGCAGCTTGGCGGCGAGTTCGCTGGTGAAGAAGCCGCGCAGGGCCGCCATGGTCGGGGCGTCGTAGACCTGCTTCACCGCGCCGAAGCGCGTGCGTTTTTCGCGACGGTCCTGTCCGCTCATGTCGAGATCGGAGCCGGGATACCAGCTTTGTAGAACCGCCTTCGAGCCCGGCGTGTAGCGATGGGTGATGAGTTCCACCGTCAGATCGGCCGTCTCGGGCGCGTCGCCCAGCACAGCGGCGATGTCGCCGATCAAGGTGCCATAGGCCTCGCGCCAGCCCTCGGCGGCGATGATTGGCGCGATCGTGAGGCCGATGGGATAGCCGGCGTCTGCCATTCGGCGCAGCGCCAGAAGCCGCTCGCCGACCTTGGCCGTGCCGCCCTCGAACCGCCCGAAAGCCGCGGGGTTCAGCGAGGCGCGCATGCGAGTGCGGCCGCGATGGTCGAGCTCCAGCAGCGGCTCGACCCCGGCGAACTTGGTGGTGAAGCGCAGTTGCACGTCCGCGTCCCACTTTCCGAAGCGGGTGATGAGCGTCGAGAGCGAGCCTGTCACCGGTTCGATCGCCAGCGGATCGGTGTAGCAGGAGGCCTCGAAGGTCGTCCCCTCGCCTGCCCGCGCGTCGCTTCGCGAGGTCACCATGCCCTGGCCGAGATAGCGCGGCAGGGCGGCGGAGATGTCGTCGAGATTGGCATAGACGCGGGTGATCGGCGGCCCTTTCAACGAGCCGGCGAGATAGCAGTAGCTGCAGTGGGCCGGGCAGCCTTCGGCAAGGTCCACCCGCCAGTCGGCACTCGGCGCGATCGGCTGGAGCTTCAGCTTGGAGGGCGGGGCGACCACGACCGCGAGGGTCGACTTGGCGGCGGCGTAGCCGCGTTTGGGATCGGCGGCGCGGTCCAGCGGCAGGCGATCCGTGGCGAGGCGCTCGACGGCAAGGCCGAGACCTTCAGCCCGCTCGGCGATCGCCCGGCCATGCGCGTGCGCCAGCGCAGAGGCGGTGACCAGGACTCGGCGGGGAAGCCAGAGGCCTTTTGGCCGGGAAGCGGATCGGGGATCGTGCAGCATGTCGGTCAACCTCGGAAGGTCCGGCCCGTTCGCCCAGTGAGACAAAGCCGCGCGGACCCGGCCCGGCGCGCTCTCCACCCAAACGAAAGCGGCCCGGATGGGGAAACCCG
The DNA here is from genome assembly GCF_001442755.1 of Aureimonas sp. AU20. Taxonomy (NCBI): domain Bacteria; kingdom Pseudomonadati; phylum Pseudomonadota; class Alphaproteobacteria; order Hyphomicrobiales; family Aurantimonadaceae; genus Aureimonas; species Aureimonas sp. AU20. Next base: position 424,798 of record NZ_CP006368.1, read on the forward strand.
CCGGACCGCTTCGATGGTTCGTGTGATCGGCGGCGGGACTGGCCGCCGCCTGTCTCAGAGGCCGAAAATCAGCGCGATGCCTTATAGAGCTTCTGCGCGATCTCGAACATTTCTTCCGGCGCGTAGTCCGGCGTGAAGGCCGAAGGCACGCCGGTCAGCTGGTGAATCTTGCCGCCCTCGGGATGGCCGTCGACCACTTCGAGTTCGCCCTGCGGATCGTCGGGCAGGGCGACCTCGCCATTGCCCCAGATGCCCGCCATTTCCTTGTAGTCGTTGGGGCTGAACGTATAGAGCCGGCGATGCGAGCCTTCGTCCAGATACTTCTGGCATTCCGGGATCTTGCTGAGCGGAATGTTCGGCGTCGGCAGAAAATCCTTGATCTTGACGCCGGTGATCTTCTCCAGCGCCAGGGCGTAGGCATGTGCGTGGACGGAGCCGCGCACCAGAAGATAGCCGCAGACCTCGCGGCCTGTCGGATCGGTCAAGGTCTCGTAGACCCGCAGCTTGTGCAACCGCGCGCCGCATTCCAGGTGGAAATTGTGGAGAAGATCGACCACGACATTGCCGGTTGTCGTGACGAAGTCGTTGTTCCATGAAATGCCGTTGGAATTGACCGGCATCGCACCGCCGCCGGCCGACAGGAAGGCGGCCGCGTTGCGCATGTCCTTCATGTCAACGAAGGGCGCGCCCGAGATGTCGCCGCCGTCGCCCTTGTCGCCGTTGGGCTTGTCCGGCCCGTTGGCGAGCATGGCGACGCCGTTCGATACCAGTTCGACATGGCCGAGCTCTTCGGCCGTAATGGATGCGACCAAACTGTAGAACGGTCGCAGCTTGTCCTTGGAGCGGAAGTTGAAGCTCTGGAACATGTAGTTCCCGAGCGTGGACATCTCGCCATATTTGCCGCCGAGCAGTTCCTGAAGCGCGGCGGCGGCATTCGGGTCGGCCCGTTTCGGGGCGGGTAGCTCAGCCTGAAGCTGATCGACACGCATGAACATGATGGCACTCTCCGTTGGTCACAGGTCCAACGGAAGCTTATCCCGGGTGTTCCGCTCCAAACGTCATAGTCGCTTACGGTGTTCGTAGGGGGGACGCGACTTTGCCTTCGCCCGGCCGCCGTCTCACCGCTCGCGCAGGGATTCCTCCAGATTTTCGAGAACCGGCGCGATGAGATATTGCAGCACGGTGCGCCCCTTGGTCGGAATGATCACCGCCGCCTCCATGCCCGCGACGAGCTTCTCGCGAATGTCGGGGGGAATGCTGTCGCCGTCGATCGCCACTTCGATCGAGTAATAGGCGGGAACCTGCGGATTGGCGTCGACGATCGCGTCGCGCGAGACGTAGCGCAGCGTTCCGGTCAGCTTTTCGCGCCGATATTTCATCAAGGCGTTGAGATGGATCTCGACCGCCATGCCCTCGCGGATGCGGTCGATGTCGGCCGGCAGGACCTTGGCCTTGAGGCTGAGATCGTCGGACTGGGGCACCACGTCGAGCAGCGGTTCGCCCGGCCGCACCACGCCGCCCACGGTGAAGACGCGCATCTGCTGCACCGTGCCGGTGACGGGCGAGCGGATGTCGGTGCGCGACATCTGATCCAGCGCGATCTGGCGCTCCTGCCGGAACTGCGCGATCTGCTTGCCCGTCTCGACCAGGGCGTTGGCGGCCTCCTGCCGGTAGTCCTTGCGCAGGGATTCCCGGCGAAGGGCGATCTCGGCGATCTTGTCCTTGGCCTTCTGAACGTCGTTGCGCGCCTTCTTGATGGAGCCTTCCAGAAGGCCCTTCTGGCGCTCCAGCGCGGTGACGCGGCTGACGGCGACGAGGCCCTTCTCGAAGAGGTGGCGCAGGCCCGTCAGTTCCTGCACGAGGCTGGCGATTTGGTCGTTGGCGGTCTGCGTGTCGAGCCGGGCCTGTTCAATCTCGTTGCGGACCTGCTTTTCCTGCACGTCGAGAAGCTCCAGCCCGCCGTTCAGCACCTGACGGCGGCTTTCGAACTCGCGGTGATTGTCGTCGATCGCGGTGGAGTCGGAGCCGCGCAGAAGCGAGGTCGCTTCCTCGGGAATGACCATGTAGTCCTTGAGGTCGCGCTGCGCGATCTGACGCGCTTCGGTGGCCAGCGCGTTGGCGAGGCCCTTGGCCGCCGCCGTCGCGGTGGCCTGCGTGCGCGTCAGCTCCAGCCGGATCAAGGTCTGGCCGGCTTCCACCAGATCGCCGTCCCGCACGAGGATTTCCGAGACGATGCCGCCCTCGAAATGCTGGACGGTCTTGCGATAGGACTCCACCGAGAAGGCGCCGCTGACGACCACGGCCGCGTTGATATGGGCAAAGGCGGCCCAGCCGCCGCAGACGCCGACGCCCAGCGCCAGGATGATGTAGCCGGTGCGGATCGCCGCGCGCCAGTCCGTGTTGGGTTTGGGCGCCCCGAGGGCGAGATCGACGCTCACAGCCGCGCGACCCTCGGCTCGGGCTGCAGCACCAGCGGCGGCGGCGTGCCGCGCAGGCGCGGCAGGCGGCTGAAGATCTGCTCGCGCCCGCCCATGGCCTGGACCGTGCCTTCGTTCAGAACAAGAAGATCGTCGCAGAAGGCCAGGAGGCTGACGCGGTGCGAGACGACGATCACCGCCGCCCCGTCGTCGCGCATCGCCTGCATGGTGCGGCCCAGCACCTGCTCGGCCGGCGCGTCGAGATTGGAATTGGGCTCGTCCAGAACGAGAAGGCGCGGCCGCCCGTAGACGGCGCGGGCCAGCGCCACGCGCTGGCGCTGGCCGCCCGACAGCGTGTGCCCGCCGGCGCCCAGCCGCGTGGAATAGCCATCCGGCAGGCCGCGGATGATGTCGTGAATGCCGGCCAGTTCCACCGCGTCGAGGATCTTCTCGCTGGTGGAGGCGGGGTCGAAGCGGGCGATGTTCTCCGCGATCGTGCCGGGCAGGAATTCCACGTCCTGCGGGATATAGCCGATATGGCGGCCGAGATCGTCCTCGTTCCAGTGCTGGAGGTCCTGCTCACCGAACACGACCGTGCCCCGGCGCACCTTCCAGATGCCGACGAGCATCCGCCCGAGGCAGGACTTGCCCGCCCCGCTCGGACCGACGACGCCGAGGATGCGGCCGGGATGCAGGGTGAAGGACACGTCGTTGATGATCGGCTTGTCGGTGCTCGGCGGCCCGCCGACGATGCGCGAGACGGTGAGCGGCCCGCTGGGCGGGGGAAGTTGCACATGCTGGCGCTCGGCGCCCACGGTACGCAGAAGGCTGTCGAGCCGCTTGGCGGCGAGCCAGAAGGACTGGATCGAGCTCCAGTTGTTGATGATGTACTGCAGCGGCCCCTGGGCGCGCATCATCATCATTAGAACGACGAACAGGATGCCGATATGGATCTGGTTCGCCAGAAACAGGAAGCCGCCGACCCCGTAGACGATGATCATCTGGCCGTTCTGCACGATGCGCGGCACGAGGCCGAGGCGCGAGGCGCGAGACTGCGCGGCCGCGCGCCAGCCGACACCCTCGCTGTGCAGGTCGTACCAGCGGTTGGTGACGGTCGGCAGCATTCCCATGACGCGCACCGTCTCAGCGTTGCGCGACACGGCGAGGCCGAACTCGTTGGCTTCGTTGTCGAGCCGCTGCGCGGCCTTTAGATGGCCGGCGACGAGATAGTGCGTGGAAACGGAGACGAAGGCCGAGAAGCCGAGAAGGCCGAGCGTCAGAAAGCCGAACGCCGCGCTCATCGAGAACATGACGATGACGAAGAGCGGCGACCAGAAGGCGTCGATCAGGGCCGAGAGCGATGGGCCGCAGAGGAAGCGCCGCGTGGTCTGGAGATCGGCCAGCGCCTGCGCGGGCGAACCCGTGCCGAGCCGCCGCTCGCGGTTGAAGGCGTCGAAGCAGATGCGCGTCAGCTTCTGGTCGATCACCGTTCCCATGCGCTCCAGCACCTGCGAGCGCACGACTTCGAGCAGCGTGTAGGTGACCGTCACCACCACGGCGAGAAGGATGAGCGTAACGAGGGTGGAGGCGTTCCGGCTCGAACCCACGCGCTCCATGATGCTCATGGGGATGAAGGACATGCCCATGAACAGGAACGGAAAGAAGAAGCCGAAGGCCAGCAGCACGAGATAACCGTAGGAGAACTCGCGCAGGATGCCGAGCAGCGGCGAGGTGGAGGCGACGCTCATGGCGCGACGCTCATGGCCGGTGCATCCGGGCGGGGGCGGCGGGCGTGCGGACAGGACTGGGCGTCAAGCTCCGACCCTTTCCCGCCTTGCTGCCGCCGGGTGCGCATGGACCGGCTCCCCCTCCTGTCGCGGCCCGTTCGCCGCGAAATTCCTGTCGCCTTTTCCGAACGGAAGAAGGTCTAGCTTACCATCGCAGAAGAGTCTGAAAGGCAGCTTAAGCGCCCCGTCGCTCCCGCGAGGCGTGGGCGTCCTCACATGCGCGAGGGAACGCCGTTCTTTTCGATGAAGGCCTTCATCCGGTCGTAGCGCTCGGAAAAGAGCGATTGGAACCGGTCGAAGCGCCAGGGAGCGAAGGCGTCCTTCAACGTCTGTCGCTCGAACTCCTCGGGCGTATAGATCGGCAGGTCGAACGTCTCCGCCAGCTCGCGCGAGCGCGTGTCGTAGGAGAACAGGACGCCCGGCACGCCGACCGCGACCGCCGGTAGAACGGCGTGGACGCGGTAGCCGAGCGCGGCGTCGAACTGCGTGGCGTAGAGGTCGTAGTCGTCCGGCGCGCCGACGTAATAGAGGCGGCGCTCGTAGAGATCGCGCAGCACCCGGCCCGTGGTCTCGTCGAACCAGCCTTCCGCCACGAGCTTGGCGGTCGCCGCCTCCATGTGCTTGGGCACCTTGAAGAAGAAGGCCTTCTCCTCCGGCTCGCCATGGCAGGAAAGGAAGAGGTCGGAGGCCAGCGCCAGCTTGGCGATCATGCGCTTCTGCGTCGCCTGGAAGGCGGCGGGATCGACCGCGTAGGTCGAGCCGACCTCGCGCCGCAGGCTGAAGGTGACGCGCTTGGGCCCGTCGCTCGCATGTTTGAGCGCCATGGTTCGGTCGAGGCCACGGAAGATCGACGGGCAGCCGACGATTTCCAGATTGTGGATGCCGTTGCGATGCAGCGTCTCGGCGCTGTAGGCGCCGCGAACGCCGATCGACGGCGTGCGATCGGCGATCGCCTGCCAGACGCGCCGCCCCTCGGTCGGCAGGATGATCGGGCGCTCCCGCTCCGCCTGCGCGCCGACGCCGATGCACAGAACCGGCAGGTTCAGCGCCTCGATCCAGGCGAGGAAGTGGCCCCAGTCCATATCCTCGTGGATATAGTTGGAGCCGCGCAGGAGGATGAAGTCGCAATTGGTCTTCAGCCGGTGCAACTCGGCATCGGTGACCGGCTCGTCGATATTGAGGAGATGGCCCTCGCTATAGTCCACCACCCGCAAGGTCGAATCGTAGACGCAAATATCGCCGGTGTTGTAATATTTCTCCAACGTGTCCTGAAAAGGAACGTCGAACCAGACAGCCTTGTGGTTGTTCAACCTGCGTCCGGAATACTTCACAAGGGCTGCGCGCATGTCGTTCACCTTGGGACGCCGGTCCCGTCAAGAATTCGATCGATGATGCCGAAGAGAGATTAAGTTTTTATCGAACCCGCTCAGCCGAGCGGCCAGACGCCGGGTTGAGGACGATCTGTCGCGCCGCCGGTGGGCCGGGGCGAGGCGCCCGTCACCAGCCGTTCCATCCGGGGCAGGCTGACGCGCCGGAGATCGAAGCGGCGGCGGATCGTCTCGCGCGCCCGGCGGCCCATTTCGGCATGGCGCTCGGGCGCGCGCAGCACCCGCAGCAGCGCCTCGGCCAGCGCGTCTGGCGAATGGAACGGTACGAGAATTCCGTTCTGCCCGTCGATCACCTCGCGCACGGGCGGCGTGTCTGAGGCGACCAGGACGCAGCCCGTCGCCATGGCCTCCAGGCAAGACCAGGACAGCACGAACGGATAGGTGAGATAGGCGTGGACGCGCGACACGCGCAGAACGTCGAGATAGTCCTCGTAGGGCAGATGGCCGAGGAAGTGGACGCGCTTGAGATCGAGGCCGCCGGACACCTCGTCCAGGAAGATCTGGTGCCAGGTCTTTCCCGAAGGCGCGCGCTGGCCGTAGGACACGCCGAATCCGCCGACGATCACCACCCGCGCCTTGGGCCGTTCCGCGAGAACGCGCGGCAGGGCGCGCATGAAGACGTGATAGCCGCGCAGGGGCTCCAGATTGCGGTTCACGAAGGTGATGACCTCGTCGTCCCGCGACAGGAGCGTGCCGTCCTCCAGCCGGCAGCGCGCCTCCGGCCGGGGGCGCACATGGTCTGTGTCGATGCCCTCGTGTGCTACGGCGATGGAGGAGCCGAGCGCGGGCGGAAAGGTCGAACGCTGCCATTCGGTCGGCGTGATGGCGAGATCGGCCTCGGCTAGCGCCAGGAGAGTCATGGCGTTGCGCGCGCGCAGCGACACCGCACCGTCGAGGCCGAGGGCGGGAAATTCGGGGTCGAAGTTCACGTCGGACTGTTCGGTCCGGTAGAAATATTCGCAATAGACCACGAGGCGCGCGCCCGGAAACACCGCGCGCAGCGGCAGCGCCTCGCCCCAGCCGCTGTGGACCACCACGAGATCGGGCGAAAAGCCTTCCGACATCAGCATGGCCGCGACATAGAGAACCTGCTCGGCGCGGCGCGTTTCGAGATCGAAACGGCGCGCGAAGGGATGGGTCGCGCCGACATCGGCCATCTGCAGGGAGTAGCGATGCAGCGTCACGCCGCGCACCGGCCGCGCGCCGTCGGCGCCGATCGCCCGCACTTCGTTGGCGGGGTCGGCGGCCAGATGTTCGGCGAGGTGGCGGAACTGGGCCGGGAAGTTGTTGTGGACGAAGAGGATCTTCATGAAGCGGCGGCGCGCGCGTCGCCGCTGCTTCCGCCCTCGCCCTCGCCCTCGCCTTCCGGGCCGAGCAGTTCAACTTGCTCGGTACGGCCGAAATCGCCGCGCAGCTGATCCAGCCGGCAGCCGGGCTTGAGGCACAGCGCCCAGAGGGCGAACCGGCCACGCGACAGGCGCACCTCGGCAAAGCCGCTTTCCAGCACCAGCCGCGCGAGGCGCGACAGGGTGAAACCGGTGCGATGGGTCATGAAGCCGAAGCCCGCCTCGATCGAGGGCCCGTGCCCCCAGAGCATGTCGAGCGGCGTCACCGGGCCGGCCGCCGAGGGATAGGCCACTTCGTCGATCCCATGCTCGACGATGAAGCGCGCGATTTCCTCGACATCGGGACAGGTGATCAGCGCGAAGCCACGGGGGGCGAGGACGCGGGCGAACTCGCTCAAGGCGAGCGGCACCTCGTGCGAGGGAAGATGCTCCAGATTGTGCGAGGACCAGAGCGCGTCGAAGCTGGCATCGCCCACGGCATGGCGCATGTCCACCATGCTGGCCAGAATGTCGGGCTGCACCTTGGGCTCCACATCGAGCCGCACCTCGCGCCAATGCGGCCCGCGAAAGGCGGGGTGCAGCTTGCCGGGATGGGCCGGGCCGCTGCCGACATTGAGGACATGGCGGCGGATCAGAGCGGAGCTCATGCCGCCGCTTCCTGTTCGAGCTCAGGGGCAAGTGGAGCAAACTCGGCGCCGAGCACGACGTCGCCGAGATCGAACAGGTCGCTTCCGTCGAGCGCGAAGTCCATCTCCTCCAGGCTCGCGAGCATGAAGTCGGCGGGATCGCTGGCGATGGCCACGGCCTTGGGCGGCGGCGCGCCGAGCGCGCGCGGCTCGGGCTTGGGAAGGCGCTCGGGCCGCAGGTGGCGGCGCGAGAACAGCATGGCGCCGGCGAGATCCAGCGGCAGGAAAGACTGGCGCGCGAGGCTCGCCACCACCGGGTTGCCCAGCGCGGCGAAGGCGCTGGCATCCACCGTCCAGTCGCCCCGGCTTGCACCGGCATCGTCCACGATCGGCACCAGCACGCCGGCGATGCGCAGGAGCTCCAGCGCCTGCGACAGGCGGGCGCGGCCCGAGCGCGTCATGTGCAGCGTGTTGCGGATCGCCATCATTTCCGGCCCGAGCTGGCCGGTGGCGAGATCGACCGAGATCGGCGCGCCCTGCGCCCCGAGCAGACCTGCGCCGGGCACGAGCACATCGATCTCGTCGATCGGCCGTTGCGCCTCGCGCTCCGCCAGCACGAAAGGATAGGTGCGAAGGGCGATCGGCAGGTAGCCGAGGCGCCAGGCGCCGTCCGGCTCCATCGCTGGCCGAACGAGATCGGCCTCCGCGACCAGCGCACCCAGCACCGGCTCGCCGCCTTCGATGCGCACGACCAGCGGCAGGTGATGGGCGGTCAGGAGATATTCTGTGTCGTTGACCGCGACGAAGCCGGCCTCCAGCGCGAAGCGAAAGGCGCGCGGCGCGCTATAGCGCTGGCTCGCGAAGGCAAGAAGCGGAACCGCGCCCGTCATGCCGCCGCGCTCCGCGCCGAGGCCGCGCGCGCCTGCGCCAGAAGCGCGCCGGCGCGAAACAGGGACAGGCGGTGAAGCCCGAGCAGCCGGGCGGCCACCACGCCGAACTCCTCCATCACCGGCGCCAGGGCCGGCGTGTCGAAAACGCGCGGTGCGACCACGAGAAGATCGGTGATCTCGCAGCGGCGCCCGCCGCCGAGATCGAAGGCCAGCGTCCAGGGCTCGAGGAAGCCGCGCACCGCCAGCGAGAGCGAAAGGGCGCGCGTGCGCGCGAGATCGCGCTCGAAGATTTCCAGCGCGCGAAGGCGCAGTTCCGCGCCGCGCGAGAGCTTGCCCTCGGACGTGGCGATCGGCGCGCCGGCGTCCGTCACCTCGTCGGCGCAGGCCGTGTCCAGCATCAGCCGCCGACCCGGCCGCCCGGCCTCCGCCGGGTCGGCGGGCAGGGTCAGCGGATAGGCCTGGAATATGAGCGGCAGCAGCGCCAGCGCGCGCTCGGTGCCCGGCGGGAAGCCGGTTCCATCCTCCATCAGCGTGCGCAGGACGACCAGTTCCGGGCCGCTCTCGCGCGCCTGCCAGATCAGCGGAAAGGTCGCGGCCAGCCGCTCGGCCTCCGCCGCCACGACCGGCACGACGCGCGACTGGCGCGGCAGCGGATAGGCGAAGGGCGAGAAGATGCGCGAGGCCATCAGCTCGGGCGACAGGGGGCGGGGCGCCTCGGCCAACATGGCGCTAGACCTCCGGCCGGCAGGGCACGAAGGCGGTGAAGCGCTCGGCGCCGCCTCCGCGCGGCAGGCTGGGCGCGGTGTCGAGGTTGAGAAGCAGAAGCTCGCGATCGCCGAACCCATGCTCGATCGGGTTCGAGGCGGCCGGCGCGCCGGCATGCTGCGCGCCCTCCTCCACCGCCACGGTGCCGCGCCGCTCCGACCAGAGGCCGACCACGGGCGGCACGGCGGGAAAGGCCTCGCGCAGCTCGTCCCGCATGGCGGCGAAGCTATCGGCCCCGAGATCCTCGCGGATTTCGAGCGCCATGGGCTGGAGCAGATGGACCTCCAGGACCCCGGCCGCGACTATCGCCACCTCGTCGCAGCGCCGGCGCGGCTCCAGATGCGAGAGCGCGGGCGGCAGAAGCTGCGTGTGCGCGCCGATGAGGCCGAGGAGACGCAGCGCGTCGTATTGCGTCTGGTCTATCCACCCGCGCGACAGCATCCAGGACAGGGATTCCGGCTCGCGCCCCTGGCGGCGCCGGTCCGCCCCTTGCGCATCGCGCAACGCGAGGCAGGAGCGGCGCTGCTTGAGGAGAAAGGCGCTGCCTTCGAGGCGGATGTCGAGAAGACGCGTGTCGTGCCAGGGCTCCAGCGCCACGGGAATGCGAAAGCCGACAAACCCGTCGCCGACGCCGGCATCGGCCAGATCCTGCCGGAACAGCTCCACGATGCCGCCACCGACGCAGGTCTCGTCCACGAAGGCGAGGACGCGTGCCCCGCGCAGGGGCCATTGCGGACTGCTGACCCAGCCTTCCACGCGCGAGCGCGAGACGAAGTCGATATGCCCCTGGATCATGGCGCGGCCACCATGCGGCTGGCCGCCATGGTGGCGAAGAAGGCGAGATAGCGCTCGGCCATGCCCGTGGCCGAGAGAACCGGCGGAATGCCGGCCTTCAGCGTGGCGTGGTTGCGCGGATCGGCCCCGAGTTGGACCGCGCGCAGGAGATCGCTCGCGTCGCCCAGCCGGAAATGCAGGCCCGACACGCCGTTCGGCACCTTCTCGGCCATGCCGCCGATGCCGGTGCAGATCACGGGAAGACCGACGGAATAGGCCTCCTGAATCACGACGGGCGAGTTCTCCCACCATTTGCTGGGGATCACGAGATAATCGCAATCGGCCATCAGCCGATGGACGGAGGCGTTGCTGTAGGCGCCGGCATAGGTCAGGAACGGGTAGGCCTTGAGCGCCGCTTCGAAGCGCTCGGTGAAGCTGGCGGACTGGCCCACCAGATTGCCGTGGATTCGAAAACGCACCTTGCGCGCCAGATCGGGGTCCTTGGCGATCAGCTCTGCCGCATCGAGAATGACGTCGACGCCCTTGAACGGCGTGATCTGGCCGAAGAAGCCGAAGACCCAGGCCCCCTCGCCCCGCTCGCCATGCCGCGCCTCGGGCGGCGCCAGGAGCCCGTTCTCGATCACCGTGGTGCGGTCCGCCGACAGGCCCCATTCGATGAAACGCTCGGCCAGGAAGCGGCTCGGCGAGACGAAGCCGTCGAAAGCGCCGAACCCGTCCAGCATGGTTTCCTTGCGCATGGCGAAGCGGCTGCGGCTTTCGCCGGGAAAGCAGCTCGTGCAATCGTCCCACCGCGCGCGCTCGCACAGGACCTGCGCGGGGCGCGTCACCATCTGTCCGTGATTGTGGCAGATCGCCAGGAATTCGTGGATCGTCAGGAAGTTGAGGACGCCCGGCAGCCGGCGCGAGGCGCGCAGCGTGTTGAGGCCGAGATTGTAGAAATGGTGGAAGTTGACGAGGCCGATCCGCTGCTCGCGCAGGATCGTCAGCAGCTGCTCCTCCTCGCCCGCCGGGGCGAGATGGTAGAAATGGTCGTAGCGCGCGGCGTCGCGGAACACGGCGAACTCGGTCTCGTGGCCGAGCGAGAGCTTCTGCCGGTCGGTCTCCGCGCAGGAGCCGATATAGATGGCGTCGACGCCGATCTCGCGCAGGCCCCGGTAGAGCGCATAGGCCGAGATTTCCGCCCCGCCCTTGGAAAGCGAGGGATGGCTGTGGGAGACGATGGCCATGCGCTTGGGCAGCAGCGCCTGCTCGAAGCCCATGTGGCGGATCGGGCCAAGCTTCATCGCGCCGCGCCTTTCAGAATGTCTGCTTCGATGAGGTCGGCGAGGCGCGACAGGCGCGGGCGCTCCAAGCGCACCGCCCCGCCGCCGATCACCCGGTCGAGCCCGGGGTGCTCGGGCAGCCCGCCGCCCGCATGCGTACCGCGCAGGAAGCGCGGCGCCGTGCGACTCCAGTCGATCAGGGCCGGCGTGCTCCAGCCGAATGCGGCGGCCGACAGCGCGCCGTCGATCCGGTCCGGCCGTCCTTCGTCGTCCACGATCTCGAACCGATCGACCGAATGGCCGCGCCGCGCAAGGCTCGCTCGCGCCCCGGCCCAGCCCGCCGCCGTCAGCGCCACGCCGCGCCCGACATGGACGAAGCGCTTGGCCTCCATGCGCGCCAGCATCCAGGGCAGTTCGGCCACCACCTCGTCGGGATGAGCGACCACGAAGAGCGAGAGCGGTGCCTCGGTGCGCGCCCGCAGCTCCTCGAAGCGCAGCAGCGCTTCGGACCGGTTGCGGCCGGTGTCGGCGACGAAAGCGAGGCCAGTGCCGGGTTCGAGGTCGGGCAGGTAGCGCGCGGCGCGGTCGAAGACGAGGCGCAGGTTCCCCTCGTCGGCGGGAAGGCGCTGCACGACGGCCCGCTCGGCCGGGGCGAGGGCGAGAACGGCAGGCGCGCGCCATTCCGCGCGCAGCGTGTCCTGCACGGCGGACACCAGTGCGGGATAAACGGGCTCGAAGCGCAGCGAGGGATAGAGCGCCAGAACCTCGTCGCCATCGGTCACGAGATCGAGGCGGCGGGGCACTTTGGGATCGACCCGGAGGACGGCCGACGTGCCATCTTCCAGAACCACGCGCAGGAGCGGCGCGGCGGAGGCGCCGACCGGCAAGGCGCCACGAAAGATCGTGGTGAAGCCGGCGCGGGCGGTGACGGAGGGCGCCGATCCGAAGGCGCCCTGAAGATCGGTGCGCGGGCGGAAATAGGTGCAGGTCTCGTCGGCGGTCAGCACCGTGTCGCCGATCTTGAGATGAAAGGTCTCGGTGCGCTTGGCGGGGCTGACGGCCCAGCCTTCGGCGATGCAGCCGAAGCCGGGAATGAGCAGCAGCCGATCGACGCCACCCTCCACGAAGACGCCGCCCGCGGCCGAGGCGCCGGGAAGCCAGTTGGCGAGCGAGGCTAGCACCGCGCCCATCGCCTCCCCCTGCCCGCCCACCAGCGCGGGCTGAAGCTGCTGATAGGCGGCCGTAAAGGCGTCGGCGCGCACGAGGCGGGTCTGCGGAGTCAGGCGAAGGTGGAACTGGCCTTTGTCGCCGGCAAAGACGAACCCGTCCTTGAAGTGGGCGGGCGGCGTCCATCCGGTCTCGATCAGTCCGACGACCCCGACGCAATTGGCCGACAGGTCGGAACGCTCGTAGGGGGCGACGGCGATGCCTGCGGGGTGCTTTACCCTGTCCGCGACGACGGCGGGAAACTCGGTGTCGATGCCGCGCTTGGCCCAGCCGATGAACCAGACCTGCCCGTCGGAGGACAGGTGGACGAGATCGATCTGCCCGATTTCGCCATCGGAATGGGGCAGAAGCGGGCGCTCGCGCAGGCGCTCGGCCTCAAGGCGCAGGGCGCGCAGCTGGCCGAGGAGCCGGTCGCCCTTGGAGCGCGGCGCCTCGCGCCGGCCAAGTTCGGAAAGGATCGCCTCGCGCCATTGCGCGACCAGCTCGCCGACGCTCGGCGCGCGGCCCGCTGGGGGCAGGAGCGTGACGTCGGTGCCCGCCACGCGCAGTGACACAGGTTTGTCGTGCCGATGGGCGGCCAGCCGCGCCAGACGGCCGAACACGGACGGATCGAAGCGGAAGCCCGCGCGGCAGCGGGGCGAGACGTGAATGTCGATGTCGGGCCGGGCGAGCCCGGTCGTGCCCAGCGCCATGACATAGCCGCCGACCGAAAGCTCCAACTCGACGCGGCGGCCGGGCTCCTCGATCGCCACGGCCCAGCCCTCGATGCCGTTGATCGGGTCGAATCGGTCGATGCGGCCGCGCCAAAGTCCGCCCAGCGAGGGCGAGAGTTCGGGCGATGCGTAGCGAGGGGGCGTGTGGTTCAGCATGTCATGCCATCCGGCCGAACCGATTGGGTTGCGCTATCGGTCCGGTCGGACCGTCTTCATGCGATCGCGGGGCTCGCCGACAGGGCGATCACCCGCCCGCCGGGCGGAACCACCAGCTCGGCCGAGGCGCGGATGTCGATCACCACGAGGTTCTCGGCCGTCAGCGTGTAGTCCGAGAGCGTACCCTGCGGCGCGTCGCCCGCCGCGCTCGACACATGCGTGCCTTCCATGACGCGAAGGCGCGCCCGGTCGGTGGAGTAGAAGGCCAGGAGCGGGGCTGCGTCGGGCAGCGAGGCGACGCGGCGGATCTCGGCCTGCAGCGCCTCGCCCTGCATCATCTCGACCTGCTCCAGCTGCGCGTCGAGCCCGAGATAGCTTTCGAAAAGCTGCGCGGCGACCGTCACGGGCTTGTCCAGAACCGGCGTCTCGCTCGTCGGCACGCGCCGCGACAGGCCGCGCTCATAGGCGCCGAAGGACCAGAGAATGCGCAGGAAGTCGAAGTCGGACTGCGGAATGCGCCCATGCTTCAAGGCCCATTTGAGGGCGGCGAGGCGGGTGCGCATTTCGGCGCGGTCGAGACGGGTCTCGGCCTTGGCGCCCGTCGCGATGGTCGCGCCGGACTGAAGGATCACCGCGTCGCTGCCTTCCAGCTTCAGGAAGACCGCGCCGGTCTCGTCGGCCGCGACCGAGATCGGGAAGCTGAAGCCGAGATGCCCGTCGCCGATCCCCGCATCCGCAAGATCGGCGCGGAACATGTTCACTTTGCCCGCACCGATGCAGACGTCGTCACGAAAGGCCAGGATGGTCCGCTCGCGGATGCGGCCGTCTTCGGAGAAGATCCAACCTTGAATGGAGTCGCTGGTAACGAACTCGATACTGCCCCTGATCATGTCGGCCACATCTCTTGGAAGAATGATGGCTCAAATTATTCGAAGGATGTTACGCTTCCGTATACATCGTTATACATCGTAGCAAATCTGTATGGCCCCCTGGCGAGGCCGAACACGGCGCGCGGTCTGGCGCTCCGCGCCGGCCCTCCGGTCCAGAGCCCACATCCCATCCCCCCTGCGCTGGACCCATTCCGGTTTGGTCAACGATTGCTGAAATCCAGAGAAATTTAACGCTAACAAATCTCTGTATTGAATAAAAAATTTAGATTGTTTTCTTGTAACGGGTCAGAGTGCGGAAGCAATTATTTCACGAAGTCTGATGTATTGCTCTAAGAGTAACTTTCACGATCGAGGGCAGGGAGAAGCGGAGCGATGGTCGGACAGGAGCGCAAGGCCGTTCTGAAGGTCACGCGAGGACTTCATTCCCTGGTCTATCGTTTCGATCCCGCCTACGCGCTGGACCTCTCGGTTCCGCCCATCGCCCGGGTCGAGGCGGCCTCTGAAGGCATCTTCCTGGTCACCGCGCCGGGCGAGGAGTTCGGCACGCTTTCGGCCCCCGGCAAGGGTCTCGTGGTGCTGGCCGAGCAGGACGGAACCCTTCATCTGACGATCCAGGCCTGCCAGAGCGGCGGCAGTCTCGACGCTTCGTTGGAGCTGTCCCGCATCGAGGCGCAGCGCCTGTCGGTCGCCGCTCCGTCGAGCCGCCAGCGCACGCCGCTGACCCCGGGCGCGAGCGAGTTCCTGGTGCGCGCCCATGTGTCCCTGCGCGGCGATCTCTCGGCCGCGCGCGGCGAATGGCTCTGCGGCCCCGCCCTGCCCGGCCGAATCGAGGGGCTGGAGGTGCGCGGCGTCGGCACCGAATGCCCGGTGGAATATCAGGTGGCGACGGGCGGGCGCACGGGCGGCTGGTCGAGCTGGTTTCCCGCCGGCGCCTATGCCGGTTCGCGCGGTAAGGCGCTGCCGCTGATCGGCCTGCGCCTGCGCCTGACGGACGCCGCCCCTTCCGATCTCATGCTGCGCGGCGAGGCGCTGTTTCTCGGCGGCTCGCCCGTCGTCCGCTCGGGCCGCGAGATCGAGTTCACCGGCCCCTCGCCGCTCGACCCGCTGGTCGGCCTGCGGCTGGACATGGTGCCTCTCGTGCGCGGCGAGACGGTGAGCGACCCCGTCGGCCGGCAGGACAACCGGCCGGAGAATCGCCTTCGCGTCTTCCGCCGCGAGATGCCCCAGGCCGGCGCGGCCTGACACGGCAACTTCCAACCCTTCCGACAAACCAAGACGAAAGGCTCAGCTGACGGCATTCCGAAGCGCCCCCCATGGCTGAAATGTACAGCAGTTCCGAGGCGGCCGCCCTGCACTCCCTTTCGCAGGAGGCCACCGACCGCATCAATCGCGTTCTGAACGATATCGGCCTGGCCGGCACGTCTCACGTCGCGATTCAGTCGATCGACAGCGACCAAGTCGCCGCCGACTCGGGCGATGCTGTCATGGTGGTCATTCCGGGTGACTCCAAGGACGTGGCCGTGGACGATTCCGGCGCGAACGTCTCCGTGATCATGAGCGATCACGGCACGATCCACCTGACGGGCCTCGGCAACGACACGATCTTCGGCTCGGATGGCGGCGACACGATCACCGCCGGCGGCGGCGATGCGACCATCCACGGCGGGCTCGGGGCCGACAGTCTGTCGGGCGGCTCGATCGGCGGCTCCCACGTCATCTATGGCGGCGGGGGCCATGACACGCTGTTGGGGGGCAACGGCATGGACACGCTCTGGGCCGGAACGGACGGGAGCTATCTCGAGGGCGGCGCGAAGGGCCACACCGAGATGCACGCGGGCGGAGGCGGCGACACGATCCGCTCCACCGGCGACTACGACACGATCCATGGCGGCGTGGCGACCATCAACACCTATGGCGACCACACGTTGATCCATGCCGATGGCGACACGATCGGCTCCCACGGCGCCTACGACACGATCGACGCCTCCGGCTCGCACCGCGCCTCCACGATCGACGCCTATGGCCACCACGCCACGATCCAGGGCGGCGACGGCAACGACACGATCATGCTGCACGACGACAAGACCGGCTATTCCTATGTCGACGGCGGCGCGGGCAACGATTCCATCATCGGCTCCAAGGGCGGCCATGCCACGCTCTCGGGCGGCGCGGGCGACGACTATCTCATGGCCTACGGCGTCGGCGACAGCGTCATGGGCGGCGACGGATCGGACTATTTCCAGATCGTCCACTACGGCACGGGCCATGACACGCTGGACGGTGGCGCCGGCTCCAACACCGTCAACTTCGCCGACCGCCACTTCTCCGACGCGCATATCTCGACCAGCGACCACACGACGATCGTGAGCTTCGACGACGGCTACAAGGCCAGCATCACCCATGTCGATCAGCTGCGCTTCTCCGACACGGTCTACAACATCACCAATGTCTAAGAGTTGGGGACAAAACTGCATTGAGATCGTTGGGATGGGATGGCGCATTTTGTTTCCGACGACCTCTGGGCGGCTGTGGAGCCGCTTCTTCCACCTGATCCGCCCAAGCCGAAGGGCGGGCGTTCGCGCATTGATGATCGGGCGGCCCTGGCTGGCATCGTGTTCGTTCTTCGCACCGGCTGCCCGTGGCGCGACGTTCCGGGCGAGTTGGGCGGCTCGGGCAAGACATGCTGGCGGCGTCTTTGCGAATGGCATGCGGCCGGGGTCTGGGATCGCCTGCATCGTGTGCTTTTGCAGCGGCTGGCCGGGGCTCAGGCACTGGATTGGAGTCGGGCGGCTTTGGACAGTGCCAGCCTGCCCGCCAAACGGGGGGCTCTGAGACGGGGCCGAACCCGATGGACCGCGGCAAGCCGGGAACCAAGCGCCACATCGTCACCGACAGGCAGGGCACGCTGCTCGGCCTGACACTGTCGGGCGCCAACCGAAACGACAGCATGATGCTGGCGCCGACCTTGGATGCCGTTCCAAGCGTTCGTAACGGTCGTGGCCGGCCTCGGCGTCGCCCCATCAAGTTGCACGCCGATAAAGCATACGATCACAAACGTAGCCGCCGGGAGTGCCGGGCCCGCTCCATCACACCCCGCATCGCCCGGCGCGGCATGGATACGAGCCAGACGCTGGGTCGCCATCGCTGGGTGGTCGAGCGCACCTTTGCATGGCTCGCACAGTTCCGCCGCCTCGCCGTGCGCTACGAGTGCCGCGCCAACATCCACCTCGCCTTCACCAAACTCGCCTGCGCCATCATCTGCATCCGGCAGATCAGACGGTTTTGTCCCTAGCTCTAAGGTTCGTCAGTTCTTGGCCGCCAGTGGAATGCCCTCAACCGGGCGCATGTGGCGGCGGAAGCTGGCGGGGGTGCAGCTGAAATAGCTGCGGAAGGAGCGGTGGAACTGGCTCACCGAGCCGAAGCCGGTTTCGAAGGCGATGGCGGCAAGATCCTTGCGTGTGGACAGGAGAAGGGTCTGCGCCGCCATCATGCGATGGCGCAGGATGTAATGGGCGATCGTCATGCCGAGCAGCGCGCGAAAGCGCGTCATCGCGTAGTTCGGGTGGAGCCTCGCGGCCTTGGCCACGTCCGCCACCGTGATCGCCTCGTGGCCATGCTCGGCGATGAAGCGCGTCATCTCCAGAACCTTGGGCGGCATGGCGCCGGACACCGCGCGCCCTTCCTCGTGCGAGCCCGACAGGAGGTCGCGCCAGCCCGTCACGTCGAGCCGGCGCAGAAGGAGAACGACCTCCGCCGCCACGAGATCGCGCAGGCGCATGTCGCCGCTCGCCAGCCATTCGGCGCGCATCCGGCACATCGCCTCGGGCTCGAAGCGCCGGGGCTCGGCCGCTACCATCAGGCCGCCCGCCAGCACGGCCGAGCGCAGCGCCTCGCCGATCGGAGCGCCGAGAAACATTTCCAGCGGCAGGTAGATGCAGACATAGCGCGTGCCCGGCGCGACCTCGACGCTCTGGTGCGGGATCGCGCCCCAGAACAGGCCGAGATCGCCGGCCTCCAGCGCCGCCACGCGGCCATCGTGCCGATAAACCACCCGACCGCTCAGGACGTAGTTCATCTCGACCTGGCTGTGCGTGTGGGGGGCCGACATGAGGAAGACGTCCTCGCAGCCGGCGATCAGGAAATCATTGCCGCGAACGAGGAAACTCTCCACCGGCAGATGCGCCGAACGGCCGATCCCTACCCCCTGATCCGTCATCCCCACGCTCTCCCAGACCGACCTTAGGATCTGCGACATGTATCGCGCCCGTAGCGACGACGCGCAATCCCGCTTCGCTACACTCGTGGCGGGAGAACTGGCCGGGCGGACGCCGCCGAGAGCCGGACACGATCGGGAGGATCGACATGAAAGCCATGCGCAAGGCGGCCTCGGCCGCGCTGACGGGCATCGCGCTTCTGGCGCCGGCGGCGGCCCGGGCACAGGAGCCGAAGCTATCCGGCACCATTACCGTGTGGAGCTGGGACGTCGCCGCCAAGGCGCTGGAGGCTGTGGTGCCCGCCTTCAACCAGAAGTACCCGGACGTGACCGTGAAGATCGAAGACGTCGGCAATCAGCCGACCTACGACCGGGGTCTTGCCGGCTGCGCGGCGGGCGGGGCAGGCATGCCCGACGTCTACACGGTGGAAAATCAGGAATCGGAAGTGTTCTGGGCACGCTTCCCCGACTGCTTCCGCGACATCAAGGCGATGCTCGGCAGCGAGGGCGCGCCCCTCCTCGACAAGTTTCCCGAATTCAAGCGGACCGAGCTGACCGTCGGCGATAAGGTCTATGCCATGCCCTGGGATTCGGGGCCGATCGTCCTGTTCTATCGGCGCGACATGTTCGACAAGGCCGGCGTCGACGCCGCCTCGATCGAGACCTGGGACGATTTCGTCGCTGCCGGCCAGAAGGTCGTGGCGGCGAACGAGGGCGCCAAGTTCGTGTCCACCAATGGCGACACGACCTGGTTCCGCATGCTCGCCAACCAGACGGGCTGCTCCATCATCGCTCCCGACGCCGCGAGCGTGACGATCAACCAGCCGCCCTGCGTCCAGGCGCTGGAGGCTGTCGGCAAGGTGGCCAAGGCCGGGCTCTTCCTCCAGGCCAATTGGGGCGAGACGCTGCAGGCGATCAATGCCGACAAGCTGGCCGCCTCGATCTATGGCGGCTGGTACGAAGGCTCGCTTCGGGGCGCCGCGCCCAGCCAGAGCGGCAAATGGGGCATCGCGCTCATGCCCGCCTTCGAGAAGGGCGGCGTGCGCGCTTCCAATCTCGGCGGCTCGGCGCTGGCCATCCCCACCGCCTCGAAGAACCCGGAGGCCGCGCTCGCCTTCCTGCGCTTCGCGCTCGGCACGCCCGAAGGGCAGATCATCCAGCTGAAGGCGAGCGGCCTCGTGCCGACGCTGCCCGAGGCGATCCAGGACCCCTATGTCAAGCAGCCGCAGCCCTTCTGGGGCGGCCAGCCGATCTGGGAAACGGTGCTGGGTACGCTCGACAAGATCAAGCCCTGGCGCGGCACGCAGTATTTCGCCGAGGCCGACAACAGCTTCATCCCGATCTTCGCCGAGTTCATGGCCGGCCAGGTCGAGGCCAAGGACGCGCTGGATCAGGCGGCCGAGGAAATCTCCGGCGCCACGGGCCTGCCGGTCAAGGAATAGTCGCCTCGCTTGAGGGACAAGGTGGATCCGGCCGGGTCCGCTGGCCGGTTCCCTTATACGCCACCGTCGCCGCGAAGGCTCGCCTGACCTCACTCAAGTTTCGCGTCTCGTGCGCAGACGAAGCCCCTCGCCGATCCTCCGGCCGCGCGTCTCGTCTTGAGTTTCAGGCGCGGCCCTAGCGCGGCTCCGCGCTCGCAAGGTCGCACCAACTCGGGTCCTGCCCCTCCAAATAGATCGCCCGCACCGCGCGGGCGCCGCTTTCCGCTCCTGTTTCCTCGCCCCGATTCGTCTCGTCTCCGATTTATCTCGACCCTTGATGGGATTGCCCATGCACGCGAGTCGCCGCGCCCCTTACGGGTTTCTGGCTCCCTTTCTCTTGGTTTTCGTCCTGTTCTGGGGCTGGCCGCTGATCCAGTCCGTGCTCCTGTCCTTCCAGAACACGCGCGTCTCGCCCTGGGTCTTCGATCTCGGCGTGAACTGGCGCCGGCTTTTGATCGACCGCGCCTTTCACAACGCCCTGTGGAACACGCTTCTGGTGCTGGTGGTCCAGGTGCCGCTGATGCTGGCGCTCGCCACCGCCCTGGCGCTCGCCCTCGACACGCCCTTCCTACGGTGGCGCGCCTTTCTGCGCTTTGCCTTCTTCGCCCCGGTCGTGGTCAGCGAGGTCGCCTATTCCGTCGTGTTCCGCCTCCTGTTCAACGGCAATTTCGGCGCGGTGAACGAGGGCCTGCGGGCGCTCGGCATCAATGGTCCGAACTGGTTGCACGAGGGCGCGACGGCCAAGGCCGTGATCGTGCTGGCGCTCACTTGGCGCTGGACCGGTTACAACGCCATCATCCTCCTGGCCGGGCTCCAGTCGATCCCCAAAGACCTGTACGAAGCCGCGCGCATGGACGGGGCGGGCGCCTGGCGCTCCTTCACCCATGTCACGCTGCCGCTTCTCGCGCCGGTTCTAGCCTTCTGCCTCGTCCTCTCCGTCATCGGCACGATGCAGCTTTTCGCCGAGCCGTGGCTCATCACCGATCGCGGCGGGCCCGGCAACGCCACCGAGACGCTCGGCACCTATCTCTACAAGCAGGGCTTCGTGAACCTCAATTTCGGATATGCCTCCGCCATCGCCTATTCCATCGCCGCCATGGCCGCGCTGATCGCTGCGCTGAACCTTCTCCTGGCGCGCAAGGGAGCCGAGGCATGAGCGCGGGCGTCAGCACGGGCACGAAGCGGGCGCGCCGCAAGGGCTTCTGGCTGACCATCGGGCTCATGCCCTTCGCCGCGCTCTGGCTGGCCCCGCTCTACCTCATGGCCGTCTTCGCCACGCAGCCGGACGCGGCAATCCTTTCGGCGGGAGTTCCGCTCCTGCCGGGGCGCGAACTCCTCAGCAATATCGGGCGGATCGTCGAGATCGCGACCTTCGACCGGGCGATGCTCAACTCCATTGTCGTGGCGCTGGCCTATGCGCTGCTTTCGGCGGGTTTGAGCAGCCTCGCGGGCTATGCCTTCGCGCGCTACGGCTTTCGCGGCAAGAACGTCCTGTTCGGCCTGCTCGTCGCGACACTGACCGTGCCCTATGCCGTGGTCATCATTCCCCAATATGTGCTGGTGGCCCGCGACCTATCGCTCGCCAACACGCTCATCGCGGTGATCGTCCCGCCGCTGTTCAACGCGCTCGGCGTCCTGTTCATGCGCCAGACCTTCCTGTCGCTGCCGCAGGAGATCGTCGAGGCGGCGCGGCTCGACGGGGCGGGCGAGCTGCGCATATTCGTGCTGATCGCCCTGCCCTTGGTGCGCCCGGCGCTGGCTGCCCTTCTCATTATCCTGTTCCTGGCCTCCTGGAACAACTACCTTTGGCCGCTTCTGGTCGCGCCCGACGCGGCGGCGCGCACCGCACCGGTGGCGCTCGGCTCGCTGCTCACGGTCAATTCCGTGCCGCCCTGGGGCGCGGTCATGGCCGGGGCCACGCTCATGACCCTGCCCATGGTCGCCCTCTTCGTCTTCCTTCAGCGCCAGTTCGTGTCCGGCATCACCGCTGGGGCGGTGAAGTGAACCGAGACCTTCAATCCAAGGAAATCCCCATGCCCGTTCGCGCGCTCGGCGTCTGCTACTATCCCGAACATTGGCCCGAGGAGATGTGGGCCGAGGACGCCCGTCGCATGGCCGAGACCGGCATCGGCTTCGTGCGGATCGGCGAGTTCGCCTGGTCGCGGCTGGAGCCCAGGCGCGGCGCCTATACGTTCGACTGGCTGGAGCGGGCGATCGATACGCTCGGCCGGGCCGGGCTCAAGGTCGTGCTCGGCACGCCCACCGCGACGCCGCCCAAATGGCTGGTGGACGAGATGCCCGACATGCTGCCCGTGAGCGAGGACGGGCGCGTGCGCGGCTTCGGCTCGCGCCGTCACTACGACTTCTCGCACGAGGGCTACCGCGCCGAGTGCGCCCGCATCGTGGAAGCGCTGGCGCGCCGTTTCGGCGAGCACCCTTCCGTTGCCGCCTGGCAGACCGACAACGAATATGCCTGCCATCTTACGGCCCTGTCCTATTCCGAGGCTGCGCTGAAGGGCTTTCGCGACTGGCTCGGCCGCAAGTACCAGTCGCCGGACGCGCTGAACCGCGCCTGGGGTAACGTGTTCTGGTCGATGGAATATGCGAGCTTCGAGGAGATCGAGCTGCCCAACGTGGCGCTGACCGAGCCCGCGCCCGCCCATGTCATGGACTTCCGCCGCTATTCCTCCGAGGCGATCGTCAGCTTCAACCGGCTGCAGGCCGACATCATCCGCCGCTTCTCGCCGGGGCGCGACGTCATCCACAATTTCATGGGACGCACGCTCTCCTTCGACCATTTCGATCTCGGCGCCGATCTCGACGTGTCGAGCTGGGATTCCTATCCGCTCGGCTTTCTCGACCAGTGGGCCCATCGCGAACCCGCCTTTAAAGCCGCGTTCGCCCGGGCCGGCGATCCCGATCTCCAGGCCCTGCACCACGATCTCTACCGCGCCACCTCGAACGGCCGCTGGTGGATCATGGAGCAGCAGCCCGGCCCGGTGAACTGGGCGCCGCACAATCCCGTGCCGCGCGACGGCATGGTGCGGCTTTGGACCTGGGAGGCCTTCGCGCACGGCGCCGAGGTGGTAAGCTACTTCCGCTGGCGCCAGGCGCCCTTCGCGCAGGAGCAGATGCATGCAGGCCTCCTGCGACCCGACAGCCAGCCGGCGCCCGGCCATGCCGAGGCCGCCGCCGTGGCGCGCGAGATCGCGGGGCTCGACCTGCCCATGCCGGGCCGGGCCGATGTCGCCATTCTTTTCGACTACCCCTCGGCCTGGGCCTGGACCACGCAGCCGCAGGGCAAGGAGTTCGATTATTTCCGCCTCGTGGTCGAGTGCTACAACGCGCTGCGCCGGCTCGGCCTGTCGGTGGACTTCCTCGAGGCCAAGAGCGCCGATCCCTCTCCCTACCGCCTCGTTCTGGCGCCCGGTCTCTTCGCGTGGCCGGAGCATCTGCGCGCGGCTTTGGCGGGGCTCGACGGCGTCGCGCTGGTCGGCCCGCGCTCGGGCTCGCGCACGCCGGACTTCGCCATTCCCGTCGCCCTGCCGCCGGAACTCCCCGCTCCGCTCGATGCGCTCAAGGTGACACGCGTCGAGACCCTGCCGCCGAACCTCACCGTGCCCATGGACGGGCGCCCCGGCGCCTTCCGCATCTGGCGCGAGATGCTGGAGGTCGAGGACGCCCATGTCCTGCTTCGCTCGCGCGACGGCGAGCCGACGCTGGCCGGTGCGGGGTCGCTTCGCTATCTCGCCGGCTGGCCGGACGAAGCGCTGGCCTTCGATCTCCTGAAAAGCCTGGCCGAAGAGGTGGGGCTCGCGACGCTCGACCTGCCGCCCGGCCTTCGCCTGCGCCGTGCCGGCGGGCTCGCCTATGTCTTCAACTATGGCGGGGAGACCGTGCGCCTGTCGGAGCACGGGCTCACCGGCCGGTTCCGCCTCGGCGGAGACGAGCTCGCGCCCTCCGGCGTCGCGATCCTGGAGGGCTGACGCGGACGGGGCGTCCTGCGGATGCAAGAAGGGTCAGGAGCCATCAACCATTCCGGTGGCATGATGGGAGCCTGACCTTCCGCCGGAGCCCCATGAGCCAGCCCCCAGCCCCTTCGTTCGAGCAGTTGCGCGCCGAGGCGCGCGGCTTTCGCGCGCAGAAGCGGCACGCCGAGGCCCTGGCCCGCTTGGCCGAGGCGCTGGACCTGCGGCCGGGTGATGCCTGGACGCGCAACGACATGGCGCTGGAGCATCTCTCGCTCGGTCAACGCGGCGGGGCCGAGGCGCTCGCTCGCGCCCTGACGCAGGAAAAGCCCGATTTCGCGCCGGGCTGGCGCACGCTCGCCCTCGTCGCGCGGGCCGAGGGACAGCACGAGGCGGCGCTGCAAGCCTTCGAACAGGCGCATCGCTGCGACCCGCGCGATCTCTGGAACGCCCATGATGCCGGCGCTGCGCTGCGCGCGCTGGGCCGAGGGGCCGAGGCGGAGGCGGCCTGGCTCCAGCTGGCGCAGGCGACGCCGCTCGCTCATTCGCTGCGCGGGCTGGCGGAGCTCGCGCGAGAGCGCGGCGCGGGCGAGGACGCGCTGGCGCTCCTGCGCACCGCGAGCCTGCTCCTTCCGGACGATCCCTGGTTCGCGTTCGACACGGCCCGGCAGCGCGCCGCGCTGGGGCAGCGGGAGCCGGCGGAAGCGGCACTGGACGCCTTGCTCCAGGCCCGGCCGAGCTTCGCGCCTGCCGCGCTGGAACGAGCGCGTCTGGCCACGACCCCCGCTTCGATCGAGGCCGCCCTCGCTGCACTTGAAACGGCACAGGCGCTCGGCCCGGAGGATGAGGCGCTGGTCGGCGCGGAGGCCGATCTCCTGCGCCGAAGCGGGCGGGCGCTGGAAGCAGAGACCCGCCTCGTTCGCTTTCTGGTGCGACACCCGGCCAGCCTCGCGGTCTTGCGCGCACTGGCGCGAGCGGCGCGCGAGCGGGGCGACGCGCAGGCCGTCGCGGCGCATCTGAAAGCGGCGCTCGCCGTGGCCCCGGCCGATCTCGCGCTGCGCCTCGAATGGGCCGTGGCACTTCGTGAGGCCGGCGCGAGCGATCAAGCCGAAGCGCAGCTTCGCGCGATCACCGACGAGCCCGCGCCACCGGTGGATGCGCTGCTGGAACTCTATCGCCTGCGCGCCCGCACCGAGGGGCCGGAGGCCGCGCGCTCCGTTCTGGACCGCGCCCTGGCGCTGGACCCCGCCCATCCCCGCGCGCTCCTGCTTCAGGGCGACGACCGGCGCGCCAGCGGCGATCTGGCGGGCGCGGCGGCGGCTTACGATCTGGCGCTGGAACACCGACCCGGCTTCTACTGGGCGCTGATGGGCCTCGCCCTCGTGGCGCGCATGGAGGGGCGGCGCGACGAAGCGCGCGCGTTTCTAAGCCAAGCGGCCGAGGCCGAGCCGCTGGAAGCGCAGGCGCAGCTGGAACTTGCCGCGATGAGCCGCGAGGACGGCGCCTTCGAGGCGGCGCAACGCTGGCTAGCCGGCATTCCCGAAGCGACGCGGCGGCGGGCGGATGTGGGCGTGGCAGAGGCGCATCTCCTGCGCGCGGAAGGGCGCTGGGCGGAGGCGGCGGGGGCTTTCGAAGCGGCGGCGGAGAGGCAGGCCGCGCGGGTCGAGACGCTGGTGGACGCGGCGGAAGACTGGATGCGCGCCGGCCAAGATGGCCGGGCGGAGGCCTGCCTCGCTCGGCTAGAAAGGGCTGCGCCGAACCATCCCGCCCTTCTCGACGCACGGGCGCGGCGCGCCCTGATACTGGACGATCTGACGGCGGCACGCGACCTGTTCGATCGCGCCGCGGCCGGCGACCCCACGCGCCTGTCCGCCTGGCTCGGCGCAGCGCGGGCCGAGGCGCTGAGCGGCGAGGTCGAGGCGGCGTTTTTGCGGCTGGACGGGGTCGACGCCCGGTTCGGATCGCGCCCCGAAACCGCGTCGCTGCGCGCCGATCTCCTGCGCCAGACCGGGCAATCGGAGGCGGCGCGCGCGATGCTGGGAGAGGCCCGGGATCGCCATCCCGGCCACGCACATCTCTGGCAGCAGGCGCTGGTGGAGCGCGTCGAGGCCGGGGCCTTCGCCGAGGTCGAGGCGGCCCTTTCCGACCCGCCGCCGGCCTTCCGCGCGGATGCCGGGCGGCGCCATTTCGTCGGTTCGCTTCTCGCCTCCGCGCGCTGGGATTTCGAGGCGGCGGTGCGCGAGGGCGAGGCGGCCGTCGCGCGCCTGCCGGGCGACGGCTGGGTGCGCAACCGGCTGATCCACGCCGCGCTTCTCGGCCTCGATCTGGAGCGGGCGGGCGGGCATCTCGCCGCCCTGGCGCGGCTGGAAGCGGGGTCGAGCCGGCTGAAGGGCAAGTCGGCCAACCCGTCGCAAAGCCATTACGGCCAGCTCTACGACGAGTTCCGCATGGATGCCGACGCGCTGTCGGCGCTCCGTCCGGCCCTGGCCGAGCCGGCACCGAAGGCGCGGCTCGCTGCCCTTCGCGGGGCCGTTTCGGCCTTTCCCGACAGCACGATCGCTGCGCTCCAACTTCTCATCGAACTGCGCCGCCAAGGCGCGCATCCCATGGTGGAGGAGATGGAGGCAAGCCACGAACCCAGCCTTGTTCCGCCCGTGCTGCACCAGTTCTGGGACGAGCCGCCCGTGCCGCCCGACGTGGCGGCTTATGTTCAGAGCTGGCGAAAGGAGAATGACGGGTTCGACGGTCGGATCTGGAGCCGGGCGGAGGCGGAGGCCTATCTCAATGAGCGGGGCCTCGACGACGCGCTCGCCGCCTTCCGCCGGGCGCGCCAGCCGGCGATGAAAGCCGACCTCTTCCGGCTCGCGCTGCTCGGCGAAGAGGGGGGCATCTATGCCGATGCCGACGACCGCTGCCTCGCGCCGATCCGCCCGCTTCTCGCCGGCCCGGTCGGGCTCCTGACCTATCAGGAGGATCTGGGGTCGCTGGGAAACAATGTCCTCGCCGCGCGGCCGGCCCACCCTCTCGTCCTACTCGCCCGCGATCTCGCCAGCGAAGCGGTGAACCGGGGAGACGGCGACATTCTCTGGCTGAGCACCGGTCCCGGGCTTCTGTCCCGCGCGGCGGCGTGGCTTCTGGCGACGCGCCCGGCCGAGGTTGCCGATCTCCGGATCGTCAGCCGGCACACGCTGTCGCGCTTCGTCGCGATCCACTGCCTGACCGGCTACAAGTCCACCGAACGCCATTGGAGCCGCACCGCCTTCGGCCGCGCGGCGCGGCCTCCGCGCAAAGCCTGAGGCTCGGTCGGGAAGGGGTTGGATCGAGCTTATGAGGCTGATGACGGTCAGGCAGCTTCCGCTTCTGGCGTGTCGATCGCGGCCAGCAGGGCGGCACGGTCCGCGAGGCGGCGGCGGATCGCCATGGGCACCTGCCGCGCGGCCTTGGCGCGGGGCCAGTCCATCTCGGCGCAGGGCTGCCGCCCGGCCAGCGCGGCGGCCCGTTCGTCGCCATTGTCGAAGGTGAGCTGCTCGGGATTGTCCACGAAGCTTTCCGCCGGCACGCCTTCGGCCAGCACCAGCGCGTGGCGCTCAAGCTCGATATGGTAATAAACGAGAAGCGCCGGCGGATCGTCCTGCCGCTGGATGGCCGTGCCGTCCACCAGCGCGCCGGCGTGAACCAGCACCCCGTTCAGCGCCAGCGCATGGTCGGGCGAAACGTAGAGATCGCGCGCGGGAAGCCGAGGTCCCAGGGCGCCGGCCCGGATGCGAATCGGATGAACCCGCAGCGGGTCTCCCTCGCCGGAAGCGAGGCTCTGCCGGCCGATCCAGAGAACGGGAAGTGCCTCGCCATCGGCTGTCAGCACGAGATCGCCCGGCCGCAGGGTCTCGATCGCCGCTTGGCCCGTGGGCGTCGCGATGGCCGTTCCCGGTCGGAAACAGACTGGAGATACGTTGCCCGCGAGCGGGTCGGACGTGTTGGAGGAGCCGCCGAGACCACCTGCCGCCGAATGGCCCTGCGTGCCGCCCGAAAGGCCCGATCCGGTGGATGTGCTGCCGCTCGAACTCGTGGCGGAGTCGCTGCCGCCGCCCGTGCCCGATCCGGCGGTGCCGGAACTCCCGGTAGATCCGTTGCCCGAGCCTTGCCCGGTGGCGGCGCTCATGGCGGTTTCCGTGGCGCTGTCGCCGGAGGTCGACGAACTGGACGCGCCGGACCCGTCCGACCCGTCGCCACCCTGCCCGCCGGACCCGCCGGACCCGCCGCCGTCGGTGCCACCGCCACTCGCAGCCGCAGCCGCAGGGTCCGCCCCGCCTCCGCCCTCGGTCGGACGCGCTTCGCCCCGACCCGGCTGAGAAGACCCGCCGCTGCGCGCGCCGGAGGTCGAGGCGCCGCCGATCGCGCCGGACGGTCCGGCCCCTGCTCCCCCACCCGCTCCGGCGGCCCGCGCCCCGGCGCCATGCGATGCCGCACCTCCGGCCGTGGACGTGCCCAAGCCGAGGCCCCCGGCACCTTGCCCGCCATCGTTGACGGAGGCCGCCTCGGAACTCTGAGAGGCCGTCGATCTGGCGCCCCCGTCCGCCACGCCGCCGCGCGAGCCGCCGCTGCTCGTGGAGGCGGCGGCCGTGGGCGAGGTGACGCTGATTCCAGCCGTGGTGGCCATGCCACCGGCGACGACGACATTGGCGGCGGCCGCCGACGCTCCGCCCCCGCTCGAATTGCCGGAGCCGCCGTTTTTCGTGTCGTCGCTTTCGCTCATGGACGCGGCTCCGCCGGGAAAGGTGTTCAAGCCCGCAGCATGGCGCTCCGGCCCCGGTCCGCGCAAGCGAAGGCTGGTGGTAGGGACAGCAAAGCGTGAACGCCGGAACGAGGTTTGGAGCCGCCCTCGCAACGGCATGGCAAGACGGATCGACCCCCGCATCGCTTCCGGGCGCTTGCCGCACCGGGACGCCAGCTTTCGGACAGCGAGGGCTGGCATGATGGGGTCATGTCGCAGGAGCCTCGCCTTCCGGTGCCGAACGAATTGTCCGGTTCCGACCTCATGGCCGGCACGCAGGCCCATGAGGAGGCGCTGGTGTTGGCGGCGACGCGCGCGCTTGGCTCCGGCCGGCCGCGCGACGCGTTCGCGCTCGCCGACCGGCGCTGCCGGCTGGGCGTGCCGCCGCCTGCCTCGGCGCTGGCGCTCCGCGCTTTGGCGCTTTGGTTCTTGAACGCGCGGGAGGATGCGGCCGCCGATCTCGCGCGCGCCTTCGCCGCCGATCCCGCCGATCCGCTCGTGGCGCTGGCGATGCTTCAACTCTCCAAGGCCGGTGCCGATCTGCCCGACCCGTCCGCGTTGGTAGCTCAGACGGCGATGCCACATGAACTCCTGCGCCTCGCGCTCGGTCGGCTCTTCGCGGGCGGCGTTCCGGCCGTGGCGCGGCTCGACCTTCTCGACGGAAGGCTGCTCGGCTGGATCGCCTGGAACGGAGAGGCGGAGCAACTGGACCTTCACCTGGAGGGCGAGGACGGGGAGGCGCGGTCGCCCATCCGGGCCGACGCGGCGTTCACCTTGGCGCCGCGCGGCGCCCGAGGCGCCTTCGTGGACCTGCCCGCATCCCCCACCGCGCGGTGCTTCGCGCTCCATTCCAGCGACCTGCCCGAGCCGCTGGCGAGCGGACAGCTTTGGCCGCGCACCAGTGTCGCCCTGTCCGACCCCGCGCGCCGTGCGCCGCATCTGATCCCCGCGCGGCGCCCCGTCGTGGTGCTGATTCCGGTCTACGAGGATTTCGAGGCGACGCAGGAAGGCTTACGCGCGGCCGTCGCGGCCAAGGGGCCGGGCGTCCGAGTGCTGGTGGTGAACGACGCCTCGCCGAACCGAAAGCTCGGGCTGCTGCTCGACGCGCTCGCCGGGCGCGGCCTCGTGGAGCTCCTGCGCAATCCGCATAATCTCGGCTTTGCCGGGGCGGTGAACCGGGGACTCGCCAGCCTGGCCGGCGGCGAGGACGTCGTGATCCTCAACAGTGACGCCGCCTTGCCGCCCGGCGCGGTGGAGCGCCTCGCCGATGTCGCCTATGGCGAGGCGGGGATCGGCACGGTCACGCCCCTGTCGAATGCCGGCGAGTTCGCCAGCTTCCCCGTGCGCTCCGACAGGACGGCGATGCCCTCGTCGGAGGACGCCCGGCGGCTCGACGCGCTCGCCGCCTCGCTTCATGGCGCGCGGGCGATTGACCTGCCGACCGGCACAGGCTTCTGCCTTTTCCTGCGTCATGATGCGCTGGCAGCCGTGCGCGGCTTTTCCAGCTTATTCGGGCGAGGTTATTTCGAGGATCTCGACTTGTCCCTGCGTGTGCGCGCCACGGGCTTTCGCAATGTCGCGGCGCCGGGCATCTTCGTCGCCCATCACGGCGGCCGGTCCTTCTCGACGGAGCGCGGCGCGCTCCTGGCTCGCAACCGGCGGCTGGCCGACCGGCGATTTCCCGCGCACAGGCCCGAGGCCAGGGCCTTTGCCGCCGCCGATCCGCTGCGCGCCGCACGCGCCGGGCTGGAGGTGGCGCTGGGCGGTTCGACGAGGGCGCGGCTCGTGGTCTTCGCGCGTGGCGATGTCGCGGCGCGGGAACATCTGTTTCGCCTGCGCCGCGACGGCGACGAGGCTCTGGCGCTGAGCTGGCACCGCGCGGAGGGACGAACGCTCCTGTCGCTTCGCGCGGGCGAACCCCACGCCGCCCCGCAATCGCTCGACCTGCCACCGGACAACGAGCAGGCTTGGCACGACTTGTTCACCCGCCTCGCGCCCGGCGTGGTGGACATGGTCGGCCCGCCGCCGCCTGCTCATGTGCGCAAGGTCCTGACCGATCTCGGCGCGCCGATAGACGCCCTTTTCGAGGGGCCGGACGCGGTCGCTGCGCTGGAGGCTTGGGGCGGTGCGTCCGCGCATCCGCTTCGCGGGCTTCATGTCGCCGACGAAGGGACGGGGGCGCTGCTCCTGCGCGATCTCGGGCTCGAAGCCGAGAGGCTGGACCGGATCGCATTCGCGGAATCTTCCTCCGAAAACGCGGCCGCGCCTGCTTCGCCGCTCGGCCTTCTGATGCCCGCCCCTAGCCCGCGCGCCGAAGCCTTCGTGCACGCCCTCTCCGCCGCGCTTCGCGCGCGCGCACCTGGCCAAATGCTGTTCGTTCTCGGCCGCGCCTTGGACGAGTTCGCCCTGTTCTCGCTCGGCAATGTCTTCGTGACCGGGCCGGTGGAGCCCGTAGATCTCGGCTGGCTGGCGCGGCGGCTGGCGCTTGGCGCGCTCGCCCTGCCGCCCGGCCTCGGTGGCTGGGGCCAGCTTGCGCGCCTCGGGGCCGAGACCGGCCTTCCCCTTGCCCTTGTCGATCCGGCCGGCCGCCATGCCGCCGCGCCGCCGAACCTTTATCTGGACCCGTCTGCCCGTGACCGAGACAACGCCCACGCCCTCCTCGATTGGCTCCTTGGTGGCATCCCGCCGGCGCCGGCGTGACGACCCGCCCGCTCGCGCCGGCTCCGGCGACATGGCGCTTCGCGTGCGCTTCGTGCGCAGCGCCGAACTCTTGCTCGAAGGCTATGTGATCGACCCCGCCGACCCGGAGCGGCGGCTGGCGGTGGAACTCCTGCTCGACGGCTTTCCCGCCGGGCTCGCACGCTCCAGCGCCTTCGACGCCTTCGCGCTGGCGGCAGGCCCTGGCGACGGATGCCACGGTTTTCGGTTCCAGCTCGACGCCGCTGCGCTTCCCCAGCTGCGCCGCGCCGAACTGCGCCTCGCCAATCTCGACATCGCGCTGGCCCCGCCGATCGACCTGTTGGGCGAATCCTCCCTGGCGCCGAGCGGCGTGCCGGGCGGCCATGTGGAATGGACGGGCGGGCTGAGCCTGTCGGGATGGGTGGAGCCGGGAAGCGAGCCTGGCAGGGCTCGCGTGGTGGAAGCCTGGGTGGACGGCGCGCCGGTGGCCCGCGCCCTTGCCAATCGCTGGCGCATGGAGCGCTTCGGCGTGGAGTCGGCTGAACGTCCCGTCGCCGGCTTTCGCCTCACGCTGCCGCGCACGCTCGCCGACGCCCGCCCGCGCGACGTGGAGGTGACCGTGGACGGACGCCCGCTCCCCGGCGGCGCGCTGACACTCGTTGCCTTCCCCGATGGGCTCGCCGCCGTTCTGGCCGCGCGGGCGGAAAGCGAAGCCGACGCGCCGCGCGGCGCCTATTTCGACGCCCTGCTGCCCGACCATGTCCCCCTCGGGTCCTTCGAAAGCTGGGAGCGACGCTTCCCCCTGCCCGAGGCAGCGGACGTTCAGCCGGGCCGCATCGCCGTCCTGGTGGTCGGCGCGGGGGATGGCGAAGCCAGCCTCGCCTCGCTCGGCGCGCCGAGCAGGGCCTTTCCAGCCGCGATCCTGCCGGCCGTTTCGGGGCCGGCGACCTTCGATCCCGCCGCCGCGCGTCTGTTCCTCGAGGAAGAGGCGGCCGAGTGCGACGCCGTTCTCTGGCTGCGGGTGGGCGTCGCGTTGCGGCCTCGCGCCCTGGCGCGTTTCCTCGCCGCACTCGACGCCGATGGCGGCGCGAGCTTGGCCTATGGCGATCTGCTGCTAAGAAGCGACGACGGCGCGCTCCATCCGCTCGCCTTTGCCGCCTTCGGCTACGAGCGGGCGCTGGAGCAATCCGGCCCCGACATGGCCTTTCTGATGCGCCGGGACGAAAGCCTGGAAGCGCTCGGGCGGGACGTGCGGCATCTCCATCGGCTTATCCTGGCGCCGCTCGAAGCCGGGCTGCATCGGCTCGGCAGATACCTGCATGTGCCCGGCTTCGCCGCCGTCGCGCCCCTGCCTGCGCCGGAGGCCGAGGTCGACGGGCTGGCGGCGAGCGCCTCCGCGCATCTGGCGGCGCGGGGCGTCGAGGCGGATCTGCGCCCTCGCCCGGCGGCGACCCTGCCGGCCCTTCGCGTGCGTCGCCGGGGCGCGCAGCCGACGCTCGCCCTGATCCTCGACGCGGATGATCCCACGCTGCCGCTGCGCGCGGCGGCGGAAGCGCTGCGTCCCTCCCGCGCGGCCAATTCCGTCTCGCTCTTCGTCAGCGCGCCGGTTCTCGATCCCGCCTTGCGCGAAGCGCTGAAGCTCGACGGCGTGGAGCTGATCCAGTCCGGCCCCGGGCGCTCGCGCGCTGCACGGCTGAACGCGGCGGCGGACGCGGTTCGGGCCGATTGCGTCTGCTTCGTGGATGCGCGCCTGCGCCCCGCAGGCGCGGACTGGCTGGAGGAACTGCTCGCCCGGCTGGCGGAAACGGATGTCGGCGCGGTCGCGCCCACGATTGCCACCGCGCGCGGGGCGATCGTCGAAGCCGGCCGCCTCCTGTCGCCGCTGGGCGTTTCGCTGCCGCTCTTCGCGGGGCTCGAACCCGGCGATCCCGGCTATGGCGACGCGATGCGGGCGGCGCGGGAGGTTTCGGGCCTCGGCTGGTCCTGCCTCCTGACGCGGCGCACGGAGTTTCTGGCGCTCGGCGGCTTCGACGCGCTTCTGTTTCCCCATCATTTCGGGTCGCACGACTACGCGCTGAAGCTGCAGGCCTTTGGGCGGCGCGTCGTGGTGACCCCCGACGCCGTCCTGCGCCTCGACGCGCCGTCCAGCGTGCCGCCGGGCGATGCCGCACGCGAGGCTCGGGCCATGCTGGCGCGCTGGCCGGGCGTCGCCGCGTCGGACCCGTTTCACAATCCGCTGCTGATGCGCGCCGCGCCCTTCCATGCCGGGCTCGCCTGGCCGCCGGGAGACCGGGCACCGCGCCGCTCCCAAGTGCCGCCCGCGCGCGCCGTGCCGCCCGGCTGGTGGTAGCGGGCGAATGCGCTTGGATCGCGCGGCAGGATCGGTCGAGGCCTGACGGCCCGGCCTTTCGGCCGCTGGGCTCGATCTCTCAGTCGATCGAGCGCGGCCTGCGCTGGGCGTCGATCGCGACGAAGGTGAAGGTCCCG
Organism: Aureimonas sp. AU20; assembly: GCF_001442755.1. Taxonomy (NCBI): domain Bacteria; kingdom Pseudomonadati; phylum Pseudomonadota; class Alphaproteobacteria; order Hyphomicrobiales; family Aurantimonadaceae; genus Aureimonas; species Aureimonas sp. AU20. The sequence continues at coordinate 458,659 of NZ_CP006368.1, forward strand.
CGCGTCACCTGCTCGGTCTCTTCATTTTCGCGGCTGCGCCGCCACGCCTCGACCGAGATCTTCATCGAGGTGCGCCCAACATGGACGACCTCGGCGTAAAGGCTGACCTCGTCGCCGACATAGACGGGTTTGAGAAACTGCATGGCGTCGATCGCGACCGTGGCGCAGCGCCCCTTGGCGCGCCGGGCGGCGGCCGCGCCGGCGGCAAAATCCATCTGCGCCAAGAGCCAACCGCCGAAAATATCGCCGGCCGGATTGGTGTCGGCCGGCATGGCGATGGTGCGGATCGTCGGCGCGAGGTGCGGGGCTTCGTCCGGCGCGGTGGTGGAGGTCATAATGGCCCTGGGTCCCCAAGTCTGGAACGGTTCTCGACAAGCCATATCATGCGGGATCGCTCGCGCACGCAACAGGAGAGGCGCCGCGTTCTCGACGCCTTCCACGCGTGTCCCGACCACTGCGCGCTGACGCTTTGCGAAGGTCCGTTGGAACGGGGCGAGCCCGATTTCCCTTCCCTGTTCAATCGTCGCTGTGAATGGGTTGCTCGACATGCGTGACACGAAACTCTGCGATCGCTCTTCCAATACCGACCTCCTCTCCGATGGCCGCGAGCCGTCGGACCTCGTGGCCATCGCCACCATGCTCCAACAGATCGCACGTTGGTCGGAAGACTATGGGCTGCGGGAGGCGGTCGAACATGTCGAGGAAGCGCGCAGTCTGGTTCTCCGCGCGATCGAGAGGGGGCGCCATCTTCAATAGGCGCGGCTCTTCGCATCTTTCGGTCAAGCGTTGTCGCCGCTCTATGGGCGACCGGCTTTTTCGGGCAGTTCGAACAGGTCGATGAAGCGGCTTGCCAGCGCTCGGTCCCCGGTCAGCGCGAGTTGCCCCGCCGCCTCGGCGTCCTCGATGGGCCGCTTGCCGTAGACGAGGGCGGCGAGCGTCATCGGGTCGGTGCGCCAAAGGAGGTTCGCCTCTCCCGCCTCGCGCCGGATCGCCAGATGTCCGGCTTCCAGCCGCGCGAGAAACAACACCTCCCCGAACTGAAAGGCGATCCGGCAGGGCGGCAGAGCTCGCGAAGCCTCGCTGTTCATCATGGTGCGCAGCGACAGCATGATCGCGGCGGCCGAGAGCGGCAGGGTCGGATCGTGCCGGGGCGAGCGCACCGCCCAGCGACCGAGCGCCTGGATCGCGGGTTCGGCCTCGTAGCCCCAGGGTGTCAGTTCGTAGACCGGCGCGGCGGCGGGTGGCGGCAGACGGCGGCGGTGCAGGATGCCGGCCGCTTCCAGCCCTTCCAGCCGCTGCGTCAGGACATTGGCACTGATGCCCACGAGGTCCGCCTTCAGTTCGCCGAAGCGGCGCGGGCCGAACATGAGTTCGCGCAGGATCAGAAGTGCCCAGCGCTCGCCGACGAGCTCCAGCCCAAGGGCGGTGCCGCAGGCATCCTCGTACCAACGCGCCGCTCGACCTTTCGATGCTGCAGTTATTTTTCCTAACTTCATCGTTGTCTTTGATAGCGAGATGCGACACGCTCGGCAAGCAGTGGATGCCATGGGAGCCAGAATGATGGCCAAGATGATTTTCGTGAACCTACCGGTGGCGGACGTGGAACGGGCGAGCCGCTTCTACGAGGCGGTCGGCGCGCGCCGCGACGAGCGCTTCAGCCAGGAGGGCGTCGCCGCGATGCTCGCCTTTTCCAAGACGATCGCCTTCATGCTGCTCAGCCATGCGCGATACGCCGATTTCACCACCAAGCGCATCGTCGACGCCAAAGCCGAAAGCGAAGTGCTGATCTGCCTGAGCGAAACGACGCGCGAGGGCGTCGATGCGACACTGGCCAAGGCCCTGGACGCTGGCGCCAGGGCGGACCCGACGCCGCCCCAGGTGATGGGCGATTTCATGTATGGCCGCAGTTTCGAGGACCCCGACCGCCACGTCATCGAACTGATGTGGATGGATGTCGAGCGCGCCATGGCCGCGTGGAGCGGGGCCGGCGCAGCCTGACGCCACGCCTTTTGGAACAAGATGGGTCGCGGTTCGGCGAGCGCGGGAGGACGCCTTGCCCATGACCGCCCCGCCCGATGGGAGGTTCGTCATGTCCTATCTCGAAGGATTCCTTCTCGCCGTGCCGAACAGCAACAAGGAGCGCTACAAGGCGCACGCCGAGGCGGCGGCGCCCCTGTTCGGCGAGTTCGGCGCCCGTCGGCTTTTTGAGGGCTGGGGCGACGAGGTGCCGCGCGGCAAGCGCAACGATCTATGGGGTGCCGTCGAGGCGCAAGACGACGAGACGGTCGTCTTCTCCTTCATCGAGTATCCCGACCGCGCGACGCGCGATGCCGCCAACCGCAAGATCATGAGCGATCCGCGCATGGAGGCGATGGATCCGATGCCCTTCGACGGGCAGCGGATGATCTTTTCCGGCTTCGAGACCCTGTTCGAGGCGGGGCGGCCGGGGGCGTGCGGCTATATCGACGGCGTCGTGCTCGCCATTCCGGCCGACCGACGCGAGGGCTATCGCGCCTTCTGCCAAGCCTCGGCCGACGCCTTTCTCGAACACGGCGCGAGCCGCCTCGTGGATGCCTGGGGCGATGATGTCCGGGACGGCAAGCGCACCGACTTCCGCCGTGCGACCCAGGCTGAGGACGGCGAGACCGTGGTCTTCTCCTTCGTCGAATGGCCCTCCAAGGCAGCGCGCAATGCCGGCTGGGGCAAGCTCATGCAGGACCCGCGCCTCATGGGCGAGCGGCCCTTCGACGGGCATCGCATGATCTTCGGCGGCTTCACGCCGCTGGTGGATCAAGCTCTGGTGGGCGGCCGGGCGGTCTAAGAGCGCCTAACAAAATCTCTGGGCGGAGGATGGTCGAGGGATTTGCGTCGGGGACGAGGAGCGAAGCGCAGTCGATGCCAGCGGCATCGGCGAGCATTCGCGACGAAGTCCACGGCGGAAAGAACCGACCAGCCGACCCCACGAGATTTTTGTTAGGTGCTCTAAAAGCTTAGGACTTGCCGAACAGCCAGGCGAAGCGCGATTTCGGGCTGTCCATTCGCTCCACCACCACGAGCTGCCGGATCTCGCCGCGCCGGAACGCGGCGAGGAAGCGCTTGTAGTCTCGGAACGAGACGCAGCCGTTGGAATCGCCCCGCGCGCCCAGCATGTAGGTGTGAGCGAGCAGGCCGACCCGGTTGAAGATCTTGCCCTCTCCGCCGACTGGCGTGAGGCGGATCGCCTGTACCCCGTGGAACAGGCTTTCGCGGAGCGTCAGCTTGTAGGTGTGCGGCGGCGTCGGGCCGCGATTCTTCTGGTGCACGAAGCGCGGGTTGTCGCGCATCCGGCCGAGGCCGGAATGGGCCTCCAGGCGCTCGCCGTTCGGCAGGTAAACGGTGGAGGCCGTGATGTCGTAGATCGCCGTGCCGGCGCCGATCTTCGGGCGAAGCGAGGGCGGATCGACCGCCGTCGGGTCGAGCCGCAGCGCGCCGGCGTCGGGGCGCGCATAGGCCATGACCAGGCTCGGCGTGGGCTGGCTGCGCTTGGTGGCCGGGGCCAGACGAGCCGCCGGGGCGAGGCGGGGCGCGGGCGCAAGACGCGGCGCCACGACTTTCGCTTCGCTCTCGTCGCTGTCTTCGTCCTCATCCTCTTCCGCCGCCAGGGCTTCGACGCGCGGCGCGAGCGGGCGAAACGTCGGCTTGGGGACAGTGAGCGCCGCGACCTCGACCGGCGCGTCGGCGACGACGCTTGCCATGTCCGGCGTCTCGCTGGCGACTTCGGCTTCCGCCAGGGCCTGATCCTCGAGCGTCGCGGCCGCAATCTCCTCGGGCTTGGGCAAAAGCGGCGCGAAACGGGTGGCGGTGGAAACCTTCGGCCCTTCCAGCCAATGCATCGCTCCCCCGGCGGAGGCGACTTGGAGGCTCTGGCTCGGGGCGATCAGCCGGGCGATGCGTCCGTCTCCCTTCGTCTCGGTCTGCACCGACACGGGCGGGGTCGCAACACGGCGCACCGAAGGGCGTTCCAGGCGGGAGGATTTGGGGGCGAGCGCGCTCGGCATCTTGGCGAGGGACAGGCCGCTCGCGGCGCGGGTCAGATCCTGCGCCGACTGCGGATCGAGCCCTTCGCCGCCGAGTGCGAACAGGGCCGGCATGGCGGCGGCGGCCAGCGTCAGGAGAAGCGCCGCGGCCGAGCCGGTCCACAGGAAGCCGCGCAGCATGCGGCTCGCGCTGGATTTGGCGGGAGCGCGCGACGAGCCAGGCCCGATCTCGGCTGAATATTCGATGGTCATGAACGGCCCGGCCCAACGAAACGGATGTGCCTCCCCGCGCGCGGACGGACCGGCGGAAGGGATGCGATGCGGGTAGGATGCGCGTTTATGGTTACCAAGTTCCTAGCACCCGCCCGCCACGCGCTCGCTCGGCGCGTTTGAAAGCCTTGGCTAACCAAACCCGATATTTTCCCCGGCGTCGGCTACTCGGCCGATCCGACTGGAAGGTGGCCTTAGCAATCTCGTGATTTTCTCCCGCCATGGTCGAGGAACCGGCGAAGGGGTGAAGGCGATGATGCGGATGACGGTGTCGCGAAAGCTCATGGGTCTGACGATGCTCTGCGTCCTCGTGATCGCGGCTGTCGTGGCGGTGCAGCTGAAATTTCTGAGCGATCAGGTCTGGAGCGATCGCAACCTCTATCTGAAGGCCCAGGTCGATTCGGCCCTGTCGATCCTCGACAGCCTGGATCGGCGCGCCAAGGCCGGCGAGTTCGATCAGGCGACGGCACAGGCCATGGCCAAGGCGATCCTGCGCCCGGTGCGCTTCAACAACGGCGACTATCTCTTCTTCCACGACTACGAAGGCCGCCGCGTGCTGGCGCAGGACCCTGCGGAGGAAGGCTCCAGCGCCTGGGACCGCAAGGACGCCCAAGGCAATCTCTACATCCAGACCATGATCGGGCACGCCCGCACGGGCGGCGGCTGGACCGACTACGACACGACCCGCGCGGGCCAGGAGGGTCTGTTCGCCAAGCGCGGCTATTCCGTGGCCTTCGAGCCCTGGGGCTGGTCGGTCTCGACGGGGATCTATGTCGACGACGTGACGGCGGTGATCCGGGACGGCGCCTTGCGAGCCGTGCTGTGGAGCACGCCCGGCATCGCCCTGACGCTGCTTGCCGGCTGGGCCCTTCGCCGAAGCATCCGTCGCCCGCTCGACCAATCCATCGCCCTGGCGCGAGCCATCGGCAAGGGCGACCTGAGCGCGCCGGTGGCCGCCAGGGGCACGGACGAACTGGCCGAGCTGCAGCGCACGATGGCGCAGATGAGCGGGCGCCTGCGCGAGATCGTCGGCGGCGTTCTTGCCTCCTCCGGCACGGTCGCCTCGGGCTCGACCCAGTCGGCGGCGGCGGCCGAGCAACTGTCCTCGGGTTCCACCGAGCAGGCGGCGGCCTCCGAACAGGCCTCGGCGGCGATCGAGGAAATGAGCGCCAATGTGCGCCAGACCGCCGACAATGCCGCGACCACCGAGAAGATCTCGCTGGAAGCCTCCCGCCACGCGAGCGAGACGGGCGAGGCCGTGGAACAGTCGGTCGAGGCCATGCGGGCCATCGCGGAGAAGATCGCGCTCGTGCAGGAGATCGCCCGTCAGACCGATCTCCTGGCCCTCAACGCCGCGATCGAGGCCGCGCGCGCGGGTTCGCACGGCAAGGGCTTCGCGGTGGTCGCCTCCGAAGTGCGCAAGCTCGCCGAGCGGGCGCAGGCCGCCTCGCGCGACATCGGCGAGCTTTCGGTGCGCACCTTGAGCGTCGCGGAGGACGCCGGCGCGCGGCTACAGAGGCTCGTTCCCGACATTCGCCGCACCGCCGAACTCGTGTCGGAAATCTCGGCGGCCTGCCGCGAGCAGTCCGTCGGCGCGTCGCAGATCAACCAGGCGATCAGCCAGCTCGATCAGGTGACGCAGGCCAATGCCGGCGCGGCCACGCAGATGGCGGCGACCGCCGGCCAACTGTCGGGCGAGGCGCTGCGGCTGAACGAGCGCATGGGCTTCTTCCGAATGGATGGCGCCGACGCTCCGGCCGCCGGTCCGGCAGTTCAAGCTGCCCCGGCCGAGCCCGCCCGCAAGCCGGTCAAGCTGCGACTGGTCCGCTCCACGCCCCGGGCCGCTTGACGGGGCTCAACGGACGCCGAAACAGGAAACGGACGCCCAAGGAGCGCCCGTTTTCAATGGCCCATAGCTTCTTCAGGCGTCGCTCGATGGAGACCTAAAGCAGCGTTCCCTTGAGCACCAGAAGCGCAACGCTGAAATAGATCACGAGGCCCGACACGTCGACCAAGGTGGCGACGAAGGGAGCCGAGGCGCTGGCCGGATCGAAGCCGAGGCGCTTCAGGATGAAGGGCAGCATGGAGCCGGCGAGCGAGCCGAAGGTGACGATGGCGACGAGCGCCAGGGCGACCGTCAAGCCGACGAGGACCCAGTGCGGACCGTAGTCGAAAATCCCGGCCGTCTGCCAGATCGCAATGCGGGCCATGCCGATGACGCCGAGGAACGCGCCCAGCGCCAGGCCGGTCGGTGCTTCGCGCAGCGCCACGCGCCACCAGTCGCCGAGCTTCAACTCGCCCAGCGCCAAGGCGCGGATGATGAGCGAGGTCGCTTGGCTGCCGGAATTGCCGCCCGAACTCATGATGAGCGGGATGAACAGCGTCAGCACGACGGCGCGCTCCAGCTCGTCCTCGAAATGCTGCATGGCGCTGGCCGTCAGCATTTCCGACAGGAACAGAACCGCGAGCCAGCCGGCGCGCTTCTTCAGCATTTCAAGGAAGCCGATGTCGGGATAGGGCTCGTCCAGCGCTTCCACGCCGCCGAACTTGTGCGCGTCCTCGGTCGAGGCCTCGATCATGGCGTCGATCACGTCGTCCACCGTCACGATACCGAGCACGTGGCGCTTCTCGTCCACCACCGGAATGGCGAGAAGGTCGTACTCGGAAATCAGCCGCGCGACCTCCTCGCGGTCGGTCTGCGGCAGGACGGTGATCGGATTGTCGTAGCGCGCGACCGAGCCGACCGGGGCGTGCAGATCACCCGAGATCAGACGGCGCAGCGAGACGGCGCGCTCCAGGCGGCGGGTCGCGGGGTCCACCACGTAGATCGCGTAGATCGTCTCGCGCGCGCCTTCGACCTCGCGCACGTGCTTCAGCGTCTCGCCGATGGTCCAGCTGGACGGCACGGAGACGAACTCCGTGGTCATCAGGCTGCCGGCGCTGCCTTCCGGGTGCGTCAGCAGCGAGGCGACGACGGAGCGCGTCTCGTTGGTGAGCAGCGCCAGAAGCTGCTCGCGCGGCGGCTCCTCCATGTCGCGGAAGAGATAGGCCAGCCGGTCCGCCGCCATGGCGTCGAGAACCGCGGCGGCCTTGGAGGCGTCGAGCGCGGCGAGAATGTTCTGCGGCTCGTCCAGCGAGGGGTGGTCGAAGACTTCGGCCGCGACCTCGATCGGCAGGCGGGCGGTCACGAAGGCCGCCGCCTCGGCGGTCAGCTCGTTCAGCTTCTGGACGATGTCGGCGACATGCTTGCCGCGAAACTCTTCCGCATCCTTGGCAAGCTGGGAGAGCCACTCGAATTCGAGAGTGTCTTGCATGGGTTCGCTCCGGGTCGCCGCGCAGGCACCCGTCGCGAAGCGACGCCTCTAGAGAGAGGCGCCGTGCGGCGAGACCTGACGCGGCCGCGTCAATCGACTGTTACTGTCGCTTGGCATCGAGGTTGAGGTTCCGATTGGAGCCCGGAGGGGTGGGGGAACTGCGTCTCCGGGACTGCGGCCCAATGCCACTTCTCGATGTCGTGATCAAGCGCCTTCTTGCGCTGCGGGAAAAACTTGAGCCGACCGTGTGCCAGGCGGTTTGGGAAACCCGCGAACGTTTTCGGGATTCGGAAAATCCACGGGCGAAAACTGCCCCGTTTTCGATCCTGACGAGAGTTCCCGAGGCGCCTTCCCAGGCAGGCCCCGAACGAATCCTGCTGTCGGTCTACGCCCGTTGGACGGTGGCCGAGTCGGCCGCGCATGCGAAAGGCTTCCTGTTGCGGCAGGTGAACGGCGCAACCTTCGGCTCCATTCCTGCTGCATTTCCCGCGGCTCGGCGCGCCGGCTTGGGACACTTCCAGAGCCCCTCCACCCTCTTCAAGCCGTCCGCATCAAGAGGGCCTGCCGAAGAGCTGAAGGAGAGGGCTCAAGCGGTGGGCGACAGAATGCCGGCCATGGCGCGCAGGATCAGTGCGGCGGACACGGCGCCGGGGTCGAGATGGCCGAGCGAGCGTTCGCCGAGCCGCGCGGCGCGCCCGCGCGAGGCGACCATGGAGCCCGTCGCCTCGGCCGCCCGCTCGGCGGTCTCGGTGACGGCGGGCCACAGCGGCTGCTTTCGGACGAAGGCGGCGCGCGCCGCTTCCGCCGCCGGCAGCCAAACGTCGAGCATGGTCTTGTCGCCGCGCTGCGCCTTGCCGCGCTCGGCGATCCCGGCGGCGATGCCTTCCAGCGTCAGGACCTGTTCCTCGGGGCCGAACTCGACGCGCCCTTCCAGCCTTTGCGCCGCGCGGCGAAAGCCGGTCGCATAGAGCGGCCCGGTGGAGGCGCCGACCGCGTCGAGAAACGCGGCCGCCGCCTGCGCGAAGATCACGGAGGGGCTGGCGTCCCGCGACGCACTGAGCGTGCGGTCGACCGCGCGAAACCCGAGCGCCATCGTCGTGCCGTGGTCGGCGTCGCCGATCGGCCCGTCGAGTTCCGACAGATGCGTCTTCTCCGCTTCGACGGCCTGCCGAATGGCGGCGAAGACGGCGGCAAGTCGGTTGGATGCGGTCTGTTCCATGAGCCTCGTCGCCCTCCCGGCGTGGCGGATCTCCCCTTGCCGGTCTAGGCCGCGCCCTCGCCCTTTCGCAAGGAAAACACGGCCCGCGTTTCAGGCGCCCCCAACAAAAGCCTGTGTGCGGACGGCCTGATCCTCAGGTTGTGGATGGCGCGACATGGAAGAACGGCGTGTCGCAGGGATGGTCGAGAAGGGCCAGCAGCGCGTCGTCGAGATGAAGCACCGAAACCGAGGCGCCGGCCATGTCGAGCGAGGTACAATAGTGGCCGATCCAGTTGCGCGCCACGGTCAGGCCCCGCGCGGCAAGCCGCTGCTCGACCCGGCGATAGAGAACGTAGAGTTCCATGAGCGGCGTCGCGCCGAAGGAGTTCACCAGCACCGCGACACGTCCGCCGCGATCTTCCGGCAGTTCCGACAGGATGCGGTCCATGATCGTGTCGGCCACCGCGTCGGCCGGGCGGATCGCCTCGCGCGAGACTCCGGGCTCGCCGTGGATGCCGACGCCGACCTCCATCTCGTCCGGGCCGATGGCGAAGTTGAAACGCCGGCTCTGCGGCATGGAACAGGGCTCCAGCGCGACGCCCATCGTGTAGGTGCGCTGGTTGGCGCGGCGGGCGGCGGCCTCGCAGGCTTCCAGCGTCCAGCCGAGGTCGCAGGCCGCACCCGCCACCTTGAAGACAAAGACATTGCCGGCGACACCGCGCCGCCCGTCCCGATCCTCCGGCGAGGAGGAGGCGACGTCGTCGGTGGTGACGACGGTGCGCACCGCGATCCCCGCGTCGGTCGCCAGCTCGGCCGCCATCTCGAAATTCATCGTGTCCCCGGCATAATTGCCATAGACGAAGAGAACGCCCGCGCCACCGTCGCACGCCCTGGCGGCGCGCAGGATCGGGTCCGGCGGCGGCGAGGAGAAGACGTTGCCGACCGCCACCGCGCTCGCCATGCCGCGCCCGACATAGCCGAGGAAACAGGGCTCGTGCCCAGAGCCCCCGCCGACCACCAGCGCGACGCGGCCTTTTCGCGCGCCAGCCTTGGCCATGAAAGCGCGCCGCGCGCCGGGAACGGGCACGAGATGCGTGCGATGGGCGCGCGCGGCGCCGTCGAGCATCTCGTCCACCACGTCGTCCGGGTCGTTCAGGAACTTCTTGACGAAGCGGCGCTGAAGCTCGGGCCCGGCGGCGGGAGGCGCGTCGCTCGGGCGCTGGCCGCGCTTCAGAAAGGCCGTGCTGGCCACGCCTTCCGCGTCGAGAATGCCGCGCGCCGTGGCGGCGTCGGTCACCAGGACGTCGCAATGGCGGCCGCGCAGCGTGGCGAGGATCGCCGGCACCTTGTCGAAGCCACCGGCCACCGCGATGCGCCGCTCGATTCCCGCGAGATCCTGGAGCGACAGGCCGATCGTGCGCTCGTCCAGCGGCCCTTCCACCGGCTCGCCGCCCGGGCCGATGAAGCGCCCGGCGACGACGCCGACCGCGTTGCGCGCGAGATAGTCCTGCAGCGGGACCGCATCGAAGAAGCCGGAGGAATGGATGGTGGAATTGGGCCGCAGCGATGAGATGCCGAGCAGCGCGCGGCTGGCCCCCCGCAGCGCCTCAAACTGGGCGCGCAGCAGCGGCTCGTCCAGAAGCAGGGCGCGCAGTTCCGGCGAGGACACGATGCCGGGCGCCGTCAACGGCAGACAAAAGGCGCCGAGCGCGTCCGCGATGGCGGAGGCGCAAAGCTCGGGCGAGAAGGGTGTGCCGGTGCTCATGCCGCCCGTCGCCTGCACCACGCGAAGATCCTGCAGCCGGGGCGCGCGCAGCTGCCGGGCGACGGCGAGCACCGTGCGCCCCCAGGCAACAGCAAGCGTGTCGCCCGAGCGCAGGAGATCAATCAGCGCCAAGCCGCCGGCGCGGCCGAGCCGGTCGATCAGCTGGCCCGCCTCGCCGCCATTGGGCACGACAAGGCAGTCATGCAAGCCGAAATGGCGCTTCACCTCGCGCGCCAGCGTGACGGCGGCGAGGCGCTGCGGCTCGATCGTGATGTCCACCACGCCGCGCTCGCGCGCGTCCGCAAGCGTGGCGTTGACCGTGGCGCGCGAGACGCCCATGGCGTCGGCGATCTCGCCCTGCGTCAGCCCTTCCTCGTAGTAGAGCCAGGCCGCCCAAAGCTGCGGATCGTCGCCGAAGCGGAGCGGAACCGGGATTGCCGCGTCCGCCGTGCCGTCCTTGGCCGTCTTGAGCTTGGGTTTCGCCGTGGTCACGCCGCCTCGCTTGGGCCTTGCCTTCAAGCCACCTTTCACACGGGCGCGCCGTGGCGCGCAACTCCCGGCGAAGGTGAGAAGGCTCAGGCCGACAGCCGCGCCTTGGCTCCTTCCGCCAGGACCGTCAGGATCATGGCGCAGGAGGTCGCGCCGGCATCGAGCACGCCGCGCGAGCGCTCGCCCAGCCGGCTCGCCCGGCCGATCTTCGCCACGAGGTCGATCGTGGAATCGCGCCCCGCCTCGGCGCCCTTCGTCAGTGCGTCGAGCGCGTCGGCGAAGGATCGGCCCTCCCCCGTCGCCTGGTCGAAGGCCTCGACGGCGGGAACCAGCGTGTCGATCAGCGTCTTGTCGCCGACCTTGGCCGAGCCGATGGACTGGATGCCCTCCAGCCCCTTGTGCAGCATGGCGGAGAAGAGCGGGGCGTCGATCGCCTCGGTCTGGCCCAGTGTTTCGGAGAACTCGGTGAACATCATGCCGTAGAGCGGGCCCATGGAGCCGCCGATCTCGCCCATCAGCACTTCGCTCAAGGTCTCCATCGCCTCGGTCAGGCTCACGTCGCGGCCCTTCAGCCGGTCCGCCGCCATGCCGAAGCCCTTGGCCATGTTCACGCCATGGTCGCCGTCGCCGATCTTGCCGTCGATCTCGGAAAGATAGGCCCGGTTCTCCACGATCCGGTCCGCCATGGCGAGGACGATCGCGCCGCTGCCGCTATTGGAAAAGCTCTGCATGGTCACCGTTTCCTCAGACCTGAACCAGCGCGGGGCACGCGGCGGGCGCGTCGAGAAGAGCTTTCAGCTCCTCGTCCAGCGCGATCACCGTCAGCGTCGCGCCGACCATTTCCAGCGAGGTGAAATAATTGCCGACATAGGTTCGATGGATCTTGAGGCCGCGCTTTGCGATCTCCTCCTCGATCGTGTCGCCGAGGATGTAGAGCTCGTTCAGCGGCGTCGCGCCGAGGCCCGAGACGAGGACCGCGACCTGCGCCCCTTCTGGGAGGGCGTGGTCGTCCAGGACGATCGTCGCCATGTCGCGCGCCACCTCAGCCGCGGTCTTCAAGGGCTCGACGCGGATGCCGGGCTCGCCGTGATGGCCGATGCCGACCTCCATCGTGCCGGGCTCGATCTGGAAATTGGGATGGCCGACGGCGGGCAACGTGCAGGGGCCGAGGCCGATGCCGACCGAGCGGCAATTGTCGATAGCGCGCTGGGCGGTGGCGCGCACCTCTTCCAGGCTCGCGCCGCTCGCCGCCTTGGCGCCGCCGATCTTCCAGAGGAGAATCTCCCCCGCCACGCCCCGGCGCTTCTCGCGCTCCGACAGGGGGGCCGAGCAGACGTCGTCGTTGGCGACGACGGTCGCGATCTCGATCCCGTCCTTGGAGGCGAGCTTGGTCGCCATTTTCACGTTCATGTTGTCGCCGGCATAATTGCCGTAGAGGCAGACCACCCCTGCCCCGCCATCGGCCTCCTTGAACGCGTCATGGAAGCTCTTGGCGGTCGGCGAGGAAAAGAGCTCGCCCACGGCCACCGCGTCCAGCATGTTGCGGCCGGTGTAGCCGATGAAGGCCGGCTCGTGGCCCGAGCCGCCGCCCGTCACCACGCCGACCTTGCCCTTTTGCGGGGCGAAGGTGGAGACGATGACGCGCCGGTTGCGCTCCGACAGGCGGACCAGATCGGGATGGGCCTTCACGAAGCCCTTCACCGTATCCTCCACCACCTCGTCCGGGTTGTTGATGAAACGCTGCATCATGGTTTGGCACCCGTTCCCAAAATCAGACGATGGTGTAGCCGCCGTCGACCAGAAGGTCGGCGCCGTTGATCATATCCGCCCCGTTGGAGGCAAGGAAAACCGCCGCGGCGGCGATTTCCTGCGGGTAGGCGAACCGGCCCGAGGGAATGCGCCGGCGCGCCGCCTCGCCCTTCTCGCCGCTCCAGGCCTTGCGGCCGAGATCGGTGAGAACGATCGTCGGCGAGATCGTGTTGACGCAGATTCCGTGCTTGCCCCATTCGGCGGCAAGCGTCTTGGACAGGCCGATGACGCCGAATTTCGAGGCGCAATAGGCGACATGCTCGTCGATGGCCACCGTGCCGGCCTGCGAGGCGAGGTTGACGATCTTTCCGCCGCGCCCGGCCTTGATCATCGCCCGGCCCGCCGCCTGGCTGACCAGGAACGTGCCCTTCAGATTGATGGCGATGGTCTTGTCCCAAGCATCGACCCCGAGATCCTCGGCCGGCGCGAGCGCCACGATGCCGGCACTGTTCACCGCGATGTCGATCTGCCCGAAGGCGGCGAGCACGGCGTCGATCGCCGACGTGACGGAGGCGGCGTCCGACACGTCGCAGCGGAAGGCCTTGGCGTCGTCGCCGAGCGACTTCGCCATGGCTTCGGCGGCTTCCTGTTGAATGTCGAGAACGGCGATGCGCGCGCCCTTCTGCGCATAGGCCTGCGCAATCGCCGCGCCGATGCCGGAGCCGCCGCCGGTGACGAGCGCGACCTTGCCGGCGAGCGAGAAGTTCAGATCCACTTGGGGGCTGGCGTCGCTCATGGCGGCCTATCCTTTAAGTCTCGAATGGGGAGTTCAGTCTTCGATGGGTCGCGTGGCGGCCGGTTGGACCACGCCCGCGCCGAGGCGGACAGGCGGGCGTCGCCGAACGGGCCAGGGGCCTGGCGAAGAGACGGGAGCGGCAGCGAGGCCACCGCTCCCAATCGATGCTACTTGCGCGATTCCAGGAGCTTGTCGGCGTTGTCGAGCGTCACCGGCGTCCAGGGCACGAGATAGGTCTTTTCCTTGCCATCCTTCCAGCTCATGGCCGGATACTGCTTCCAGATATCGGACTGGGGCTGGTAGTCCGGCTTCACCGCCTTGATGGCGACGTCCAGCGCGCCCTGCGCCTGGGCGTTGGCGTCCTGCAGGATGGAGGCCATCTCCTTGGCCTTCACCGCGTTGATCGCGTCGGTCACGCCGTCGATGCCGGCGATGGCGAAGTCCTCGACCTTGAGATTGGCCGCCTTGATCGCCTCGATCGCGCCGAGCGCCATCTCGTCGTTCTGACCGATCACGCCGCCGATCTGGCCGGGATGCGAGGTCAGCCAGTTCTCCATCAGGGTCTGCGCCTCGGCGCGCGACCAGTTGGCCGTCTGCTGTTCCAGCACCTTCACATCCGGGCAGGCGGCCAGCGCCTTCTCGTTGCCTTCGAGGCGCTGAATCTGGCCGGACTGGCCGATCGGTCCCTCGATGATGACGACATTGCCCTTGCAGCCCATCTTGTCGAGAACCGACTTGGCTTCCAGTTCGCCGGCCTCGACGTCGTTGGAGCCGACATAGGAGGCGAGAAGGTCGGAGTTCACACGAGCGTTGGAGCCGACCACGGGAATGCCGGCGTCATGGGCGGTCTGCACGGCGGCGGCGCCCGCCTCGACATCCATCGGCACGAAGATGATCGCGTTGTATTTCTGCGTGATCATCGTGTTGAACTGTTCCTGCTGGACCAGCGCGTCGTAGCGGCCGTCGAAGATCGTCACCTCGACCTCGCCGCTCTTGACGGCCGGGTGCTTCTGCAGCGCGGCCGTCCAGATCTGCATGAACTCGGCGTTGAGGCCGTAGACCGTCGCGCCGATCTTAAGCTTTTCCTGGGCCATGGCGGCGGGCGCGTAGAGCGCCGAGGCCATGGCGAAGGCGAGCATGAGTTTCTTCATGTGGTGGTTCCTCCCTGGATGGTCTGGTGCGGGCGCGCCGATCCGGCGCTCCGTTGGATGGGCCGGCTCCTCCGCCGGCCGAGACGATGGGCGCGGGTGCGCCGATGGGCATGAGACGCGCGCGGGCGCGTTGATGGGGTCAGGCGCCGTGCTTGCGCGTCTGGTCCAGCATCACGGCGCCGACGATCAGGGCGCCCTTCAGGATCTGCTGGTAGTAGGATTGGATGCCGAGGAGATCGAGGCCGTTGTTCATGACGCCGATGATCAGCGCGCCGATCAGGGTGCCGGTCACCCGCCCGACGCCGCCCGACAGCGACGTGCCGCCGATGACCACCGCCGCGATGGCGTCGAGCTCGTAGGCGACGCCGGCCTGCGGCAGGGCCGAGCCCGTGCGCGCCGACAGGATCATGCCGGCGAGGCCCGACAGCGCGCCGGAAATGACATAGACGAGGAAGCGGATACGAGTGACGTCGATCCCGGATGTCTTGGCCGCGTGCGGATTACCGCCCACGGCATAGATGTAGCGGCCGAAGCGGGTGCGCGAAAGAATCCACCAAGAGACGATGAAGACGCCGGCGAGGATCACCACCGGCATGGGCACGCCGAGAACGTTGCCCGTGCCGATCCAGCGGAAGTCCGGCACGAGGCCGGGCACCGGGCGCCCGTTGCCGTAGATCAGAGTCGCGCCGCGCGCCGCCGAGAGCATGCCGAGGGTCGCCACGAAGGCCGGCACGGAAAAGCGCGAGACGATGAGGCCGACGATCGAGCCCGTCAGGACGCCCACGCCGATGCCGGCGGCGAGCGCCAGCGCCACGGGATAGGGCCCGCCCGCGACGCCCGCCGGCGAGGTCGTGGCAAGACTGGCGCTGACCATGCCGGCCAGCGCCACGACCGAGCCGACCGACAGGTCGATGCCGCGCGTCAGGATGACGAAGGTCATGCCGATGGCGAGCACGCCGTTGATCGAGGTCTGGAGCAGGACGTTGGAGATGTTGCCGGCCGTCAGGAAGAACTCGTTCGACAGCGCCAGCACCGCGACGAGCACCAGAAAGGCGATGAAGATGCCGTATTCCTGGATCAGGAGGCGGCGACGCTCAGAGCCGAACCAGCCCGTGGCCGGTTTCATACCGATGTCAGACAACGCTGTTCTCCCATAGCGTTCGAGACGTCCCGAGGGGCGAGGCTCAGGTCGAAAGATGGACGAGCGACTGGGCGCTGGCCTCGGCGCGCTCGAGAATGCCGGCCGAGCGCCCGCCGCGCATGACCATGACGCGGTCCGACATGCCCAGCACCTCGTCGATCTCGGACGAGATCATCACCACCGTGCCGCCGCCGGCCGCGAAGTCGCAGATGACGCGGTAAATCTCGCGCTTGGCGCCGACATCGACGCCGCGCGTCGGCTCGTCCAGCAGGAGCAGGCGCGGATTGCGCAGGAACCACTTGCCGAGCACCACCTTCTGCTGGTTGCCGCCCGACAGGCCGGAGACCGGCATCGTGTCGCGCGCCGCCTTGATGGCGAAGCGCTCGATCATGGCGCGGCTGGCCTCGACCTCCGCCTTGCCGCGCATCACGAAGCCGGGGCTCATCTCGGGCAGGCTGGCGAGCGCGATATTGGCGCGCACCGAATCCGACAGGTTGAGACCGGTCTGCTTGCGGTCTTCCGTCACCAGCGCGATGCCCTGGCGCATCGCGTCGCGCGGGCCGGTGATGGAGACGTCGGCCCCCTCGACGCGGATCTGCCCCTGCGCCTTGGGGTCGAGGCCGAACAGGGCGTCGAAGATTTCCGTGCGGCCCGAGCCCATCAACCCGTAGATGCCGAAGATCTCGCCCTTGCGCACGGAAAACGAGATGTCGGAGATATGGCCGGGGCTCGACAGGCCCTCGACCTCCAGTCCGATCTCGGCGGTCGGCGCGTTGGTCTTGATATATTCCTCGCCCATCTCGCGGCCCACGATCATGCGGATCAGCGAGGGACGATCCGTCTCGGCCAGCTTGCCGCTGGCGACATAGGCGCCGTCGCGGAACACGGTGTAGCTGTCGGCGATCTGGAAGATTTCCGACAGGCGGTGCGAGACATAGACGATGCCGCGCCCCTGGGCCTTCAGGCGCTCGATGGCGGAAAAGAGCTGCTGCGCCTCGCGCTCGCCGATGGCCGATGTCGGCTCGTCCATGAAGATGACTTCGGCGTCGTGGCTCAGCGCCTTGGCGATTTCGACCAGCTGCATCTGCGCGACGGTCAGCGTCTGCATGGTCTGGCTCGCGCGGATCTGGAAGCCCAGCTCGTCGAGCAGGCTTTGCGCGTCGCGGTTCATGGCCCGAAAGTCGATGCCGCCGAAGCGGCCTGAAGGCTCGCGGCCGAGATAGATGTTCTCGGCCACCGTCATGAAGGGAACCGGGCTTAGCTCCTGCTCGATGATGGCGATGCCGGCGGCCAGCGCCTCGGCCGGACCGGAAAACTCCACCTCGCGCTCGCCGCGCCAGATCGTGCCGCCGTCGCGCTTGTGAATGCCCATGAGGATGGAAAGAAACGTGGATTTGCCCGCGCCATTGCCGCCGCACAGCGCATGGACCGAGCCCGGTGCCAGTTCGAAGCGGCCGTCCTTCAGAGCCGCGACGCCGCCGAACGACTTGCGTAGCCCTTCAACCCGCAGAAGCGGTGCCGACATGGTGCCTCCTCCCGAAGGCGGCCGGTCTTCCCCCGGTGTCGCCCTCCCTCCCCGGCACCGACTCCCATCGGCGCTTCGTTGTGACTTTTTTCAAGCATGGCTCGACATCTGTCAACTCGCCTTGTTGCGATCCCCCGGAATTTCATCTGATTGGCTTGGCATCCTTGTGTGGTTTGGGGATGCGCCAGCGGAAGCCCGCGGCTGTCATCTCGCCGACATACGGCGGCGGTACGGGCGGACCGAAGGGGCTGGCCGGCGGCCTGCCCGGTCGCCGCTCGAGGAATCGTCCCATGATCGTGCCCTCCCCTTCTCCTCGACAGGCGGGCCGCGAGGCGGCTCTCATTCTCCTATTTCTGTTCGGTCTCGCGTTGACGAACGCTTCGCTCGTCACCTTCATGGGGTTCCACATCGTTCACGATCTCGGCCAGCCGCCCTGGGCGATCGGGCTCTATGCCGGCGTCACGACGCTGGTGAGCGTGACGGCCAACCGGGCGGCGGGCGAGCGGATCGACCGGGGCTGGCCGATCGCCCGGCTGGTGTCGCTTGCCAATCTCTGCATGCTCGCCGGCACGCTGATCCTGGCCCTGCCGCATGACTACGCGCGCCTTCTCACGCTCGCCGCGCCCCTCGTGGCGCTGGGCCAGACGGCGACCACGAGCCTCTACAGTCTCGGGCGGCTTCATGCCGAGCGAAACGGGATCGATCCCGCCCGCGCCAACACGCGCCTTCGCACCATGACGTCGCTCGGCTGGATGATCGGGCCGCCGTTGGGTTTCGGCGCGGCCGATCTTTGGGGCAGCGCTTCGGTGTTTCGCCATGCCGCAGTTCTGGCGGCGCTGTGTCTCGGCCTTGGCTTTCTCTGCCTGCCGCGCGGCTTTCGCAAAGACACGCCGACGCCAGCGAACAGCTCGGCTGCGGCGAGGGAGGACGGGCCGAACCCGGCGCTGCGGATCGCCGGGCTCGTGTGCCTGCTCTTCTCGATCTCACAGTGCCTTTGTGCTGTCTCGCTGCCGATCTTCCTGATTCAGGACATCGGCCTGCCGACCTTCGCGCCCGGCCTGTCCTTCGGCGTGAAATGCCTGTTCGAGGTGGTGCTGATCCTGTCCTGCGCGCCGCTGATCGCGCGCTTCGGCGCGCGAACCTGCCTCCTCGCCTCGGCGGGGCTTGGCGTCCTCGCCTATGCCCTGCTCTCGAAGGTCCATTCGATCCCGACGCTGATCGTCGGCGCGGCGGCGGAAGGCGTCTATTACGGCCTCTTCGCCGGCGTCAGCGCCAGTTTCGTTCAAGGCTTCTCACGCGGGCGCATCGGCCGCGCGACCTCGCTTTACATGAACAGCCTCTTCCTCGGCAGCTTGGCCGCCACCAGCCTCCTGGCGGCCCTCGCGACGTTTCTGAGCTTTCGCGCCACCATCCTCGCAGCGATGGGCACCATGGCCGGCGCGGCAATCCTGCTTCTCCTTACACGCCGCTTCGACGCGCAGTCTGACCTTGCCGCCAGCGGGCGGGCTTGAGCCTCTGAGGCTGTTTGGAAGCTCGGCGGCGGAGGGCCGGCGAGGGATTTTTGGGCGTCGCGAGGCGCCAAACGCAGTCGATGCCAGCGGCATCGGCGAGGATTGGCAACGAAGCGTCGGCTAAAAAGAACCGTCGGACCGACCCGACCGAGTTTCCAAACAGGCTCTCAAAGCCAGCCGCTGCGCCGGAAGCGCCAGAACAGGAAGCCGGCAATGCCGACGATCGCGGTCAGCACGACGAAATAGCCGTAGCGCCAGTGCAATTCCGGCATGTTCTCGAAATTCATGCCGTAGACGCCGGCGATCGCCGTCGGCACGGCGAGGATGGCGGCCCAGGCGGCGAGCTGGCGGGTGATCTCGCCCTGCCGATGCTGCTCCAGCAAGGAGGAGGCTTCGAGCGTCGCGGTGATGCTGTCCCGCGCGCCCTCGATGCGGGCGGTGGCGCGGCGCACCCGGCCGTAGACATCGCTGAAATAGGGCCGCACTTCGGCGTCGAGCCCCTTGTGCTCGAGATGGGCGAGCCGCTCCAGCACCTCTTCCATCGGCCCCATGATGCGGCCGAAGCGGGCGAGTTCGCGGCGAATGGAAAAGAGCGTGTTGATCTCGCCGCGGGTCAGGAAGGCGTCGAGCGCGCGCCGCTCCATGTCGAACAGGTCCTCCTCGATCGATTCCAGGACAGGCTCGTAATTGGCGACCACGAAATCGAGAACGCCATACAGCACGTAGTCAACGCCGTATCGCAGCAGCAGCGGCGAGGCCTCGAGCTTGGCGCGCAGCGGCCGGTGGTCGCTGTGCGAGCCGGTGCGGATCGTGACGATCACGTCCTCGCTGACGAAGATCGAGGTGTTGCCGTAGCGGATATGGTCGCCCTCCCGCATCGCCGTGCGCGCCACGAGAAACAGCTCGCCGTCATAGACTTCGAGCTTGGGCCGCACATGCGGATGGCTTGCGTCCTCCAGCGCCAGCGGATGGAGATCGAAGCAATGGCCGAGCGCGGACATCTCCGCCTCGGTCGGGTCCGCGATGCCGATCCAGACGAAGCTGCCGGGCTCGCGCGGCGGCAAGGGCTCGGACAACGAGACTTCCCGCAGGCGCTTTCCGTCCCGGTATTCGTAGGCGGCGACGACGGTCATGGGCGTTCGGTCCCGCTGTTGGAATTCGCCGCGTGCTCATGGCGCAAGGCGGGGCTCTCGTCCAGCGGCGAAGGGCCGCAGACGGGGCAGACTTTGTACGAGCCCGCGGGCCACCCTCGACCCGAAGGTCGGAGGGCGGCCCGCAGGCACGATCAGTCGTTCAGCGGCAGCCTTGCTCCCGCCTTAGCCGCTCATGCGCTCGAAGCCCCGCTGGCGGTCGTTCTCATTGAGGTCGAGATCGAAGCCGCCGCGCGGGCTGTTGGAGGCCGGCGCCTTGGGGGCCGGCGCGGGGCGCGCGGTGCTGGCGAACTGGTCCACGCGGTTCTGCAGGGTGCGCACGTCAGGGCGCGGCGTGCTCGGGGCGACGGAGCCGCTGTGCGCGAGCGGCGGCAGCACCGGCTTCTGGTCGGCCGCCTCGCTCAGGCGGAAATAGGCGACCCGGTCGTTCAGGCGGCGCGCCTCGGCGGCGAGCTGCTCGGAGGTCGCCGACATCTCGTTGGCGGCGGAGGCGTTCTGCTGCGTCACCTGGTCGAGCTGCTGGATCGCGGCGCTGGTCTGCTGCGCCACCTGGTCGATCTGCGCGGCCGACTGCGTGACCTGCTGCGTCACCTGATCGAGCTGCTGGATCGCCTGGTTGATCTGATCGGCGCCTACATTCTGCTCGCGGCAGGCGGCGGAAATTTCGGCCACGAGATCGGCGGTGCGCTGAATGTCGGGAACGAGCTGCTCCAGCATCCGGCCGGCCTCTTCCGAAATGGAGAGGGTCGAGGTCGATAGGGACCCGATCTCGGACGCCGCCTGCTGCGAGCGCTCGGCGAGCTTGCGCACTTCGGAGGCGACGACCGCGAAGCCTTTGCCATGAGCGCCGGCACGGGCCGCTTCGATCGCGGCGTTGAGGGCGAGAAGGTCGGTCTGGCGAGCGATTTCCTGGACGATACAGATCTTGTCGGCGATCGTGCGCATGGCCTCGACGGAGTTGATCACCGCCTCGCCGCTGCGCTGCGCGTTCTGCGAAGCCTGAGCCGCGATCTTGGCCGTGGCGCCGGCGTTCTCGGCGTTCTGGCGGATGTTGGCGGCCATTTCTTCCATGGCCGAGGAAGCCTGTTCGGTGGCGGCGGCCTGCTCGCTGGCGCCGGAGGAAAGGCGCTGCGTGGTCGCGGCCTGCTCGTTGGCGCCCTGGCCGATCTGCTCGGTCGAGGCGGCCTGCTCGGTCGCGCCCTGGCTCAACTGCTCGGCCGTCACGGCGGACTGGCGGGCGCCGGCGGCGACCTGCGTCGCCGAGTTCGTCACGTCCGACACGATCTCGCGCAAGCGGGCCGACATGGTGTTCATCGCGCCGAGGAGATCGCCGATCTCGTCCCGGCTGGTGACGGGGGCGGTCTGGGTCAGATCGCCCGCGCCGATCGCTTCGGCGAACTTCACCGACTTCGTCAGGCCGCGAGAGATCGCGAGCGACATCCAGATGGCGGCCGCCGCGCCGATCAACACCGCGCCGACGATAAGCGCGATCAGGGTCAGGCGGGTCGCCTCGTAGCGGGCCTCGGCCGACTTCACGTCGCTTTCGGCCGCGAGGGACAGTTCCTCGTTGAGCTGGCCGAGGCGATCGCCCAGCTTGTTGGCGGGCGGAACGACCTGATTTTCAAGCATCGCCTGGGCTGTGGCGAACGTGTTCTCCACGCCGATCGCGGCCTGCCGCGCGATCTCCTCTCGCGCCTTGTCCCAGCCCGCCTTGGCACGAGCCAAGACATCGGCGGGAGCGCCGGTCAACTGGGCCGACAGGCCGTCGAGACGGCGATCGACCTCGCTCGAAGCGGCTTTGGAGCCGTCGGCGGACTGGCGGATCTGCTGGTCGTCGGCCAGAACCACGGCCTCGACCGCGAGGCGGCGGGACGCTTCCATTGCCGTCATCGCATCGTCCACGCCCAGGGCGTTTTCCAGCGAGCCGGCCCGGCGCAGATCGCCGCGCAAGACATTCAGCTCGGCCAGGATCGGGCTCAGGGCGGCATTCGCCGCCAGGATCGCCTTGTTGCCGACTTCCATGTCGGCCACTTCCAAGCTGTTCAAGGCGAGGTCCACCACGCGGCGGTAATCCTCGACGAGCGACGGGAGGTCGGACCAGGCGCTACGCTGCTCCTCGTTCATGGCGCCGGTCAGACTGGTCAGAGAGGTGTCGATCGCCCGCCAGTTTTCCGCGATGTTGGCCTTGCTGGCGGCAATCACGGTTTCGTCCGTCGTCATCAGGATGCGCAGGAGCAGACGGCGCATGTCGGTGACGTTGCCTCGGATCGCCAGTCCGCTCTGGACCTGGGCGAAAGGGCCGCCGACGAAGCCGGACATGGCGGCGTTGGTGGTGGCGAGGCTGCCGATCGAGAGGTAGCCGCAGAGGCCGAACAGCAGAAGGACGACCCCGAAGGACGCCATTAACTTTGCCCTGATGGTCATTCGCATGATGATCGTCCTTCAGCCGACATCGAACACTAACCGGCCTGGGACCGTGGTCCTGCCGAGCACAACAAATCGGATCCGAGCGCCTCGACGCATTGCTTGCGCTCGGCGGCCCGTATCGGTCCGCGATGAAGCGGACGACTTTCTCCCAGCGTTCCCTGGCATTCGATGTCGAGCTCGGCCTCTGCGATTCGATCCGCTCGACATTCCTGTTTGTTCGGACGATGCTTGAAAATTATTGAGAGGCTTCTAACGGCAGATGGGTTTCATCCATGGCCTGACACTGCTTCGACTTATATAGCCGGCTCCTGATAGTCCGGGATGCTGATCTTCTTGGAGATCGCGTCTAATGTCCGCAACATGCCGCCCGCGGCCCCTTCCCTCGCCCGCCGCGACACCATATCGGAGCTATGGCCCTTCGCCCGCTGATCGACCCCACCCGCATCTATCTCGAACCCGCCGCGCGCGCCCATCCGCGCGGGCAGGCGATTCTCGCGCGCTTTCCGCAGGCCGAGCAGGTGGAGGTCGAAAGTTATGCCCGCATCCCGGAGCTCTTCAACGACCCGTCGAGCGTCGACGGCTGGCTGAGCATCAAGCGGGACGTTCTCGTGCTCGGGCTGAAGAAGAGCATGACCTTGCGGCCGAACGGGCGCAGCGCCGACTTCATCGCGCCCTCCTCGTCCAATGGCTGCGCCATGGCCTGTTCCTATTGCTACGTTCCGCGCCGAAAGGGGTATGCCAACCCGGTGACGATCTTCGTGAACGGCGAGGATGTCGTGGCGGCGCTGCGCCGGCATGCGGGAAGGCTCGGCCCCAAGCCCCAGCCCAACAGCGTCGATCCCGTGGACTGGGTCTACGATCTCGGCGAGAACGGCGATCTTTCGGTGGACGCCACGCTGTCGGACAATGTGCACCTGCTCGTCGAGGCGTTTCGCGGGATGCCGAACGCAAAGGGCTCGTTCGCCACGAAGCACGTGAACCGCGATCTCCTGAGCTACGACCCGCAGGGACGAACGCGCATCCGCTTCTCGCTCATGCCCCAGGCCATGGCGCGCAGCGTCGACATCCGCACCTCACCGATCGCGGAGCGGATCGCGGCGATCAACGATTTCGTCGCCGCCGGCTACGAGGTGCATGTGAACTTCTCGCCCGTCATCGTGCACGAGCAATGGGAGGGCGAGTGGAAGGCGCTCTTCGGCGAACTCGACGCCGCGCTCTCGCCCGCTGCCAAGCGGCAGTTGAAATTCGAGATCATCATGCTGACTCACAATGCCGGCCTGCACGAGATCAATCTGGGCTGGCACCCCAAGGGCGAGGACGCGCTTTGGCGGCCCGACCTTCAGGAGGAGAAGGTCAGCGAAAGCGGCATGGTGAACCTGCGCTACCGCCATGGCTGGAAAGGCCAATGGCTGGCGCGCCTTCGTACATGGCTGAATGAAGCCATGCCCTATTGCGAGGTTCGCTACGCGTTCTGACGACGCGTGTCGGGGTCAGTGGAAAGTAGCGTGTTCCGCCACGAAGGGCTGCGCGGTCCAGAGCATGCGGCGCATGAAGGCGGTCTCGCCTTCCATGCCGTTCGCCTCGTACCAGGGCTGGGCCGAATCGGAGGCGAGACGCTGACGCTCCGCCATCAGCCAATGCTCCAAGGCGCGGCCTTCGGGATGGCCTTCCGATTGCCAGATCGCATAGGCGCGATCGCGGATCATCTGCATGTCTTCGCCATGGAACATCGTCGTACACCCCTGCAACAGCATTCCAAAATCCATAATAGGACGGATGCGGGCAAACGTGTAGTCCCTGGCTGCAACAGTTGAGGGCTCTTCTCGGCCCTCCCCCGCCGCAAGACGCAAGAAGGGCCGGCCTGCGGGGCCGACCCTTCCTGAAAGCTTGGATCCGGGGCGCCTCAGGCGCTCTTGTACTTTTGCTCCACCGCGTCGATCGCATCGACATTGGGGCCGGACGACGAGGCGGGGTCGAAGGTCTGCGCGAGATAGGAGTCCACGATCGCCTTGGCGAGTTCGGGGCCGATCACGCGCGCGCCCATCGTGATGATCTGCGCGTTGTTGGAGAGCGCGGCCCGCTCGGCCGAGTAGGTGTCGTGCGTCAGCGCGGCGCGGATGCCCGGCACCTTGTTGGCCGAGATGCAGACGCCGATGCCCGTGCCGCAGACCAGAATGCCGCGATCGAACGTGCCGTCGACGACCTGGCTCGCGATCCGATCCGTGGTCGTGGCATAGCGCTCGGACTCGCCGGTCGGCGCCGCGCTGGCGTCCACGACTTCCAGATCGGTGCGCTTCTGCAGGTGCTCCATCAGCACCTTCACGAGCGGAACGCCGGCGCTGTCGCCACCCAGAACGATCTTCATGGTCTTGTCTCCTTCGACCTCTAGATTGGGGCGGGGCTGGGGAGCCCGAACGCGCGGGATCGGCCGACGGTCCGCGCCGCCGCGTTGCTGTTACTTCAAACACTTTCCGTTCAAATGTTCAAGGCGCCTTCTGGGTTGCAAGGCGGGTCGCCTCGTCCAGCGCCAGGATGCTCTGCGCATTGACGAGCGAGGTCGCGAGGACGCCGATGATCCCCGTGCGCAGAGCTGCGAGGATCGCCACGGTCTTCGTCGGCTCGGAGGCGATCGCCACGACATTGGGGATGGCGCGCATTTCCTCCAGCCGAAGGCCGATGACCCGGCCGCCGAGGATTTCGTTGCGCTCGCGCCCTTCGAGATCGAAGAAGTCGTAGCCCATGAGATCGCCCACCACGCCGGCGGCGCGCGCGGCCAGGATCTCGTCGCGCTTGAACCAGCCCATGCGCACCATGTGGCTTTCCTCGCCGAGATCGCCGATGCCGATCAGAGCGAAGTCGGCCGAGCGGGCGACATCCAGCGTACGGCGAACCGTCTGGTTGCGCAGCAGCGCGTCGCGCAGTGCCGCGTCCGGCACATAGGCCGGGGCATAGAGCGTTTCCGGCGTGCCGCCGAAGCGGCGCGCCAGTTTGCGGCAGATATGGTCGGCATTGCCGGGCTCGCCGGCGCGATGCGCGCCCCCCGTCGCACACACGAAGACCGCGCTTTCCACCGCCGGGCGCCCCCGCGTGTCGGCAACGGCCGCGACGTTGCGACCCATCCCGACGGCGACGGTCGCGCCGGTGAAGAGCTCGCGGTCGAGATAGTCCGCCACCACCAGGGCAACGTCGTCGCGCTGCGCTTCGGCGTCTGCCCGGTCGGCCGCGATCAGCGCGCGCTTCAGGCCGAAGCGCGCGCAAAGGCGCTCCTCGATATCGGCCGCCACGGTGCGGTGAACGCGAATGCGCACGTCCACCACCCCCTCCTCCCGCGCCTGGCGTAGGAGGCGGCTGACCTTCATGCGCGACAGGCCGAACTCGGCCGCGATGTCGGCCTGCGTCGCGTCGCCCTCGTAGTAGCGCCGCGCGATCTCGGTCATCAGCTCGATTTCGGTGGGGGCGATTGCGTCCACTTAGGCCTCGGCTGCTCGCAGGTGGGAAGGACGGCCGGCCATCGCAGCGACAATCCCAAAACCTGTTCATATGCGTTTTTCTCGTTCATATGAACATATTTCTAGGGGCGACGATTGATTTGGCGCGCCGCCCGTGGGAATGCTCTGCCCAGGACGGACAGGGTTCCTCGCCCCTAGCCCGCGTTTCCTTCGTGTTCGGCACGTCGGGGATGGGCGAACCGGGTGGACGAGCCCCCGCATCTCGGAGGACCCACATGCTCGACAAACCGAACCTTCCCCCGCTCGACGTCACGGTGACGCGCTATCTCGCCAGCGGCATCCGCTTCCTGTCGATGGACGCGGTGGAGGCCGCCAATTCCGGCCATCCCGGCATGCCGCTCGGCATGGCCGATGTCGCGACCGTTCTCTTCTCGCGCTTCATGAAGTTCGACGCCAAGCAGCCGAACTGGCCGGACCGCGACCGCTTCGTCCTGTCGGCCGGCCACGGCTCGATGCTGCTCTACAGCCTCCTGCACCTCACGGGCTACGAGGACTTCACGATCGACGAGCTGAAGCGCTTCCGCCAGCTTCACTCCAAGGCCGCCGGCCATCCCGAGTTCGGCGAAGGCGCCGGCATCGAGACCACGACCGGCCCTCTCGGCCAGGGTCTGGCGACCGCCGTCGGCATGGCGCTCGCCGAGCGCATCCTGAACGCGCGCTTCGGCACCGATCTCTGCGAACACTATACCTATACGATCGCGGGCGACGGCTGCCTGATGGAAGGTGTCAGCCAGGAGGCGATCTCGCTCGCCGGCCATCTGAAGCTGAACAAGCTGATCGTTCTCTGGGACGACAACCGCATCACGATCGACGGCGCCACCGATCTGACGACTTCCGACAATGTTGCGGGTCGCTTCGCCTCGGCCAACTGGAACACCGATGCGGTGGACGGCCATGACCCCGCCGCGATCGCCGCCGCGATCGAACGCGCCCAAAAGTCGGACAAGCCCACCCTCATCGCCTGCCGCACCACGATCGGCTATGGCGGCGGCAAGAAGGCCGGCACGTCCGGCGTCCACGGCTCTCCGCTCGGCGCCGAGGGCATCGCCTATGCCCGCGAATACTTCACCTGGGCACATGAGCCCTTCGTGCTGCCGGAAGACCTGACCGACCAGTGGAAGAGCTTCGGCCGTCGTGGCGAAGCCGATGCCAAGGCCTGGGCTGAGCGTCTGGCCAAGGCCGACCCCGCGCAACGCGAGGCGTTCGAGCGCGTGTTGAAGGACGGGTTCGACGGCAATCCGGCCGAGCTCCTGTCCGAGCTGAAGACCAAGATGATCGCGGACAAGGCCTCCCTTGCCACGCGCAAGGCCGGCCAGATGGTGGTCGAGGCGCTGACCGCCAAGTCCGCCAAGCTGATCGGCGGCTCGGCCGATCTGTCCGGCTCCAACCTGACCAAGGCTGGCGCTGCCAAGCCCGTGCAGGCGGGTGCCTATGACGGCAACTACATCTTCTATGGCGTGCGCGAGCACGCGATGGCCGCCGTCATGAACGGCCTCTCGCTGCATGGCGGCTTCACGCCGTTCGGTGGCACGTTCCTCTGCTTCTCCGACTATGCGCGGCCCGCCATGCGCCTGTCGGCCCTCATGCACCAGCCGGTCGTCTACGTCATGACGCATGACTCGATCGGCCAGGGCGAAGACGGCCCGACGCATCAGCCGATCGAGCATCTGGCAAGCTTGCGCGCCATGCCGAACATGCTGGTCATGCGCCCGGCCGACGGCATCGAGACGGTGGAATGCTGGGAAGCGGCGCTCGGCGACGTGAAGGCGCCGACGACGCTCGTCCTGTCGCGCCAGAACCTCAAGGCGGTGCGCACGGAAGCCTCCTCCGAGAACCTTTCGGCCAAGGGCGCCTACGTCCTGCGCGAGGCGGAAGGCGGCGCGCGCGCCGTTACGATCCTCGCCACCGGTTCGGAAGTCGAGATTGCGGTCGCGGCGGCAGAAGCGCTGGCCGGCGAAGGCGTGAAGGCGGCGGTCGTCTCCATGCCTTGCTGGGAGCTTTTCGCCAAGCAGCCCAAGAGCTATCGCGACGCCGTGCTCGGCTCGGCGCCGCGCATCGCGGTGGAGGCCGCCTCGCCTTTCGGCTGGACGCGCTTCGTCGAGGACGAGGACGACGTGATCGGCATGAACGGCTTCGGCGCGTCGGCGCCGGGCGCCGATCTCTACAAGCACTTCGGCATCACCGCCGAGAAGGTGGCGGAAAAGGCGAAGGCCAAGGCCCGCGCCTGAGGCACCGGACCAGCGGGGCCGGCTCGAAAGAGCCGGCCCCGTTTTCATGTGGGGGTTTCGGCGAGACGCGCGGCCCCCTCCCCCGTTCCGGCGAGAAGACCGGACGACTTATCGACATTTTGGAGGAGCGACTTTGCGCAAGCGTCCCTGGATCGGCACCAGCTGGAAAATGAACAAGACGATCGCCGAGGCCGACGCCTTCTGCGAGATCCTGAAGGCGTCGGATCGCGCCCATCGCTCCGACGACGCCCAGCTCTTCGTGATCCCCCCCTTCACGGTTCTCCATCGGGTGGCCGAGCAACTGAAGGCGACGGACGTGATCGTCGGCGCGCAGAACGCCCATTGGAAGGATAGCGGCGCCTGGACCGGCGAGATTTCCGTGCCGCAGGTTCGCGACTGCGGCGGCGCGCTGGTCGAGATCGGCCATTCCGAGCGGCGCACCTTCTTCAACGAGACCGATGAAACCGTGGCGCTGAAGACCGCCGCCACGGTGCGCCACGGGCTGACCGCGCTGGTCTGCATCGGCGACACGAAGGAAGAGTACGATTCCGGCCGCACCCAGGAGGCGCTGGAGCGCCAGGTTCTGGCGGCGATCTCGAAAGTCGACTGGGCGGGCGGCGCCAAGGTGATTCTCGCCTACGAACCCGTCTGGTCGATCGGCGAAGGCGGCACGCCGGCGGAGCCCGATTTCGCCGACGCGCAGCACAAGCGCATCAAGGCGCTGACCGCCGACCGCCTGGGCGCGCCGCTGTCGGTCGTATACGGCGGCAGCGTCAATCCCGGCAACTGCGTCGATCTCGCGCTCTGCGAGCATATCGACGGGCTCTTCATCGGCCGCTCCGCCTGGAGCGCCGAAGGCTATCTCGGCATCGTCGCCGACGTCACGGCCGCGCTCGGCTGATCGAAACGGAAGGACAAGACCCCATGGCCCTGATCACCCTCCGCCAGCTTCTCGATCATGCCGCCGAGCATGGTTACGGCGTCCCGGCGTTCAACATCAACAATATGGAACAGGGGCTGGCGATCCTTGCCGCTGCCGCCAAGACGGACGCCCCTGTCATCCTCCAGGCGAGCCGCGGCGCGCGCGCCTATGCCAACGACCTCATCCTCGCCCGGCTGATCGAAGGCCTATCGGAAATGCATCCCGACATTCCGATCTGCATGCATCTCGACCACGGCAACAACGAAGCGACCTGCATCACCGCCATTCAGCACGGCTTCACCTCCGTGATGATGGACGGCTCCCTGAAGGAGGACGGCGCGTCGCTGGCCGACTATTCCTACAATGCCGGCATCACGCGGCGCGTCTCCGACATGGCGCATTGGTGCGGCGCCTCGGTCGAGGGCGAGATCGGCGTTCTCGGCTCGCTCGAGACGGGGTCGGGAGAGAAGGAGGACGGGCACGGCTTCGAAGGCACGCTCAGCCACGACCAGCTTCTGACCGACCCGGAGGAAGCTGTCCGCTTCGTCGAGGACACGCATGTCGATGCGCTCGCCGTCGCCATGGGCACCTCGCACGGTGCCTACAAGTTCTCGCGCAAGCCGGACGGCGAGGTTCTCGCGATGAACGTCATCGAGGCGATCCATCGCAAGCTGCCCAACACACATCTCGTCATGCACGGCTCCTCCTCCGTGCCGGAGGACTTGCAGGAGATCGTCAACAAGCACGGCGGCGAGATCAAGCCGACCTGGGGCGTGCCGGTCGAAGAGATCCAGCGCGGCATCCGCCACGGCGTGCGCAAGATCAACATCGACACGGATTGCCGCCTCGCCATGACCGGCGCGATCCGCAAGGTCTTTGCGGAAAAGCCGGAGGAGTTCGATCCGCGCAAATATCTCGGCCCCGCGATGACGGCGGTCACGAAGCTCGCCGCACAGCGCTTCGAGGAGTTCGGGACGGCGGGCCATGCCTCCGCCATCAAGCCGATCGCGCTGTCGGACATGGCCAAGCGCTACCGCAATGGTTCGCTGAAGACCTCCGCCGCCTGAG